>NZ_JAUMZR010000011.1:0-42975 GCF_030528045.1 Streptococcus sp. | reverse complement strand
TATCATCTAAGCCTGTACGAGGAGGATCGACTATCAAGGCATCCGCTCGGTAGCCTTCTTGATACCAGCGTGGAATAATCTCCTCTGCTGTCCCCGCTTCGTAATGGGTATTGTCAAACCCCATTTTTTGAGCATTTCGCTTGGCATCTTCTATGGCTTCCGAAATAATATCCATTCCTCTGAGACTCTTGACCTTATTTGCGAAGGCAAATCCAATCGTCCCAACACCGCAATATGCATCGATTAGATGATCCTCTTTGCTGACATCCAGAGCCTTAATTGCTTCACTATAGAGAATTTCTGTCTGCTCCGGATTAAGTTGATAAAAAGCTCGGGGCGAGAGAGAAAACTCATAGTCGAGTACTCCTTCTTGAATGCTCTCTTGGCCCCAGATAATTTCCGTTTTTTCGCCATAGATTTCACTTGTTTTTGCTGTATTTGTATTGACAGCAACCGTGACAACTTCTGGAAAATCATTGACTAAGTCTATGACCAGTTGATTTAAATTAAGCTGACGATTTGTGACAATGATAATCTGAACTTGCCCCGTTTTTCTTGCTCGACGTACCATGATGGTGCGAACGCCGAGCGTTTTTCTCTCATCGGTGATGGGGATTTGATGGTAAGTAAGAAGTTCAGCTAGGCGATTCGCTATCACTTGGGTTTCCTTATCTTGTACCAAGCAATCTTTTAACTCTACGAGGTAATGAGAGTTTTGCGCATACAAACCTGCCTTGACCTGATTTTTAAATTTCCGAGTCTGGAATTGAAGCTTAGCACGGTAATACTTTGGTTCCTGCATTCCGATAGTTGGACGGATTTCATAGTTTTCATATCCTGCAGGAGCAAATTTTTTCAGGGCTTGGTGGAGCAGATCCGTTTTGAACTCTAACTGTTTATCATAGTGGAGGTGCATGATTTGGCAACCACCACATTCATTATAAATCGTACAAGCTGGTACGACTCGAAATTTAGACTTCTTATTAACCTTTAGTAATTTGGCTTCAACAAAGTTACGTTTAATAGAAGTAATCTGACAATAGATATCTTCTCCTTTGAGAGCACCAGGCACAAAAACGAGGGTTTTCTGATAGAAACCGATTCCCTCACCATTGATGCCCATCCGCTTGATTTTTAAAGGTATTTTTTGTTTTACTTTCAGATTCATACCCTTATCTTATCACATTTTAGGGTATAATAGAACTATGAAAATCACAAAACTTGAAAAGAAAAAACGTCTCTACTTGATGGAACTAGATAAACAGCAAACCTCTTATATCACGGAAGATACCATTGTCCGTTTTATGCTATCTCGAGATAAGGTCATTAGTAAAGAGGAACTTACCGAGATTCAGGGCTTTGCTCAGTTTTCTTATGGTAAGAATCTCGCCCTCTACCATCTATCATTTAAAGCTCGAACCGAAAAGGAAGTTCGTGAGTATCTGGACAAGTATGATATTGAAAATAAAATCGTTAGTCAAGTTATCGCTAATCTTAAAGAAGACAACTGGATTAATGATTGTCAATATGCCTACTCTATCATCAATGCAAATCAACTCTCTGGAGATAAGGGACCTTATGTGCTGGCTCAAAAACTGTCTCAAAAAGGGATTGCCAAATCAACTATTGAAGAGGTTTCAAAGGATTTTGATTTTTCGGAGGTTGCTCAACGTGTGGCGGAGAAACTGCTAAAAAAATACACGGGAAAGCTTCCCGCTCGTGCCTTGCAGGATAAGATTATTCAAAACTTGACGAACAAAGGCTTCTCCTATTCTGATGCTAAAAGTGCCTTTGATAACTTGGACAGTCAAGTCGACCAAGAAACGACTCAAGAGCTCATTTTTAAAGAGCTAGACAAACAATATGCTAAGTATGCTCGAAAGTATGAAGGATACGAACTAAAGCAACGTTTAACTCAAGTATTAGCTAGAAAAGGCTATGATTTTTCGGATATAGCCAGCGCTCTCAGAGAATATCTTTAATATTTTCGTGTAAAATTCAAAAAAATTAGACCGATTTATGATATAATAGTAAACGATAAACTTATAAATTGTAGAAAGTTGGTTAGTTATGAAACTTCCAAAAGAAGGCGACTTTATTACAATTCAAAGTTATAAGCATGATGGGAGTCTCCACCGTACTTGGCGGGACACCATGGTACTAAAAACAACAGAGAACGCTATTATCGGCGTCAACGACCACACACTTGTTACCGAAAGTGACGGTCGTCGTTGGGTGACTCGAGAACCGGCTATTGTTTACTTTCACAAAAAATATTGGTTTAATATCATTGCCATGATTCGTGATAATGGGATTTCCTACTATTGCAATATGGCAAGTCCTTACTATCTAGATGAAGAAGCCCTGAAATACATTGATTATGATTTGGATGTCAAGGTCTTCACTGATGGTGAAAAGCGTCTCTTGGACGTTGAAGAGTATGAGCGCCATAAACGCAAAATGAAGTATTCTGATGATTTAGACTATATTTTGAAAGAACATGTTAAAATCCTTGTTGATTGGATCAACAATGGACGCGGTCCTTTCTCAGAGGCCTATGTCAACATTTGGTACAAACGCTACATAGAACTAAAGAATCGGTAAAGTTGTCGAACCGGGGTGAGAGCCCTGGTTTTTTTATTTGAAGAACCCAGCCTGGAAGCTGAGTTAATTGCTATATATCTAATTTAGTGACAGTAAATTTGATATGAGAATAGTCTTTTTCAACATCCTTACCCAGCAAAAAAGCTGTGGCATCCTTCTTAATCTGAACAAGGTCAATGTTCTGAGCTTGAGCTGCATAGACGCATCCACAATAACATTGACGATAGATATCATACTCCTCGCACATCTCTACCGAGCGCTTATAACCTTGATTTTTCTTGAAATCACTTGGAAGATAGTTGGTGGTATAAATCTTTTGCACATCGATTCCGATGCTGTTGATGGTTTGAGAATTCTTATGGGGACTGATGGTCAAAGCTGAACCAAAGTAGTCAAAGCCCAAGTCCATAGCCACTTGCGCCGTTTTATCCAGACGGTAGTCAAAACAAACCTTGCAACGATCCCCACCTTCGGGTTCTTCTTCCAGTCCTCTGACTAACTTCCGGTATTCATTGGGTTCGTAGGGCGCTTCTAAATACTGGACCGTATTTCCTGTTCGCTCATTGAAATCACTGACAAATTTCTTGGTGACGTAAGCTCTCTTGTGGTATTCTGCCTTAGGATGGATATTGGAATTGGCAAAATAGATGGTCACATCCGCGTACTTGGTCAGATACTCTAGGGTGTAGGTACTACAAGGAGCACAGCAAACATGCATGAGAATAGTGGGACGTTGCTCATTTTTCTCCCAAACTTGAACCATTTTCTGCATGACACGGTCATAATTAATCTTCTGATTGGGATTCATCTTGCTCAGAATTTCTTCTACATCAATCATGTTCTTCTCCTTTTTCTAGTTTTATTTTATCATATAAGTTAGGAGAGCTCAAATCAATTTTAGAAGAGAAAACCATAAAAGGAGGGATGCACGTTCCCTCCTTTTGTGTTTTTTATAAGTTGCTTTTACATCATCCCGCCCATCATGCTTGGATCCATTGCTGGAGCTGGGGCAACTGGTTCTGGTTTATTGGCTACGACTGCTTCTGTTGTCAAGATCAAGCTGGCTACAGATGCTGCATTTTGAAGGGCTGAACGACTCACTTTAACTGGGTCAATGATTCCCTCTTCAATCATGTTGACCCACTCGCCTGTTGCTGCGTTGAAGCCTGTGCCAACTTCAGCATTCTTCAAACGGTCAATAACAATAGAACCTTCGAATCCTGCATTGTGAGCGATTTGACGAACAGGCTCTTCCAAGGCACAGAGAACAATATTACGTCCTGTTGCTTCATCTCCTGTCAATTCCAAATCAGCTACGGCTGGAATGACATTGGCAAGAGCAGTTCCACCACCTGCAACGATTCCTTCTTCAACGGCTGCACGAGTAGCGTTGAGGGCATCTTCAATGCGGAGTTTCATTTCTTTCAACTCAGTTTCAGTTGCAGCACCGACCTTGATGACTGCGACACCACCTGACAATTTTGCCAAGCGTTCTTGCAATTTTTCACGGTCAAATTCAGATGTTGTAGTTTCGATTTGAGACTTGATAACCGCAACACGGTGGGAAATGGCTTCAGGATTTCCAGCACCTTCTACGATAACCGTGCTATCTTTGTCCACAGTTACTCTCGCTGCTTGACCAAGCGCCTCAATAGTAGCGTCTTTCAACTCAAGACCAAGATCTTCTGTGATGACTGTTCCACCTGTCAAGATAGCGATATCTTCTAACATAGCCTTACGACGATCACCGAAACCAGGAGCCTTAACAGCAACTACGTTGAAAGTACCACGAATCTTGTTCAATACAAGGGTTGGAAGAGCTTCACCATCCACATCATCCGCAATAATCAAGAGTGGACGATTGCTTTGGAGAATACTTTCTAGGAGTGGCAAGATTTCTTGGATATTTGAAATCTTCTTATCAGTAATCAAAATGTATGGATTTTCAAGGTCCACCACCATTTTTTCACTATCTGTCACCATGTACTGTGATAGATAACCGCGGTCAAACTGCATTCCTTCCACGACTTCAAGCTCTGTTTCCATACCACGCGACTCTTCGATGGCGATGACACCATCTTTGCCAACTTTTTCCATAGCTTCAGAGATGTATTCGCCGACTTTTTCAGAACGAGAAGATACAGCAGCAACCTGAGCGATGGCTTCTTTATTAGCAACTGGAATGGCATTGTTTTTCAAGGCTTCTACAGCTGCGGCAACTGCTGCTTCAATCCCACGACGGATACCGATTGGGTTGGCACCTGCAGTGACGTTTTTGATTCCTTCGCGGACGATAGCTTGAGTCAAGACTGTTGCAGTTGTCGTTCCGTCACCTGCGATATCATTGGTCTTTGAAGCGACTTCTGATACCAACTTGGCACCCATATTTTCAAAATGGTCTTCCAACTCGATTTCTTTGGCAATGGTCACACCGTCATTGGTAATCAAAGGTGAGCCAAATGATTTTTCCAACACAACATTACGACCTTTTGGTCCTAAGGTTACTTTAACAGTGTCTGCAAGGATATCGACACCACGAACCATAGCTGAACGAGCATCAGATGAAAATTTAATTTCTTTTGACATACTTACTTTCTCCTTCTATTCTTCAATGATCGCCAAGATGTTGGCTTCGCCTACGATGATATACTTTTCATCGCCATCTTTGACATCAATACCTGCATGGGCTTCCACTAAAACACGGTCTCCAGGCTTAACACTTGGAGCAACCAAGTCACCGTTCAAGGTACGAACACCTTGTCCAGTAGCTACAACTTGGGCTGTTTTTGTTTTTTCTTGGGCTGAGCCTGCAAGGACAAAGCCTCCAACAGTTTGTTCTTTTTCTTCGATTTTCAAGACCACACGGTCTCCTAATGGTTTCAACATCTGTTTTCCTCCATGATGAACTACATATTATTAGCACTCTTTGTATCTGAGTGCTAATCCATAGTTCTATTGTATCACTTGGTCAGAAATAGTCAAGAAAAAAGTCTGACTTTCTCAATATAAAAAATCCTGAGACCAACTCAGACTTTTCAATGCTTAAAATGGCAATTCTTCCTCTTCCAAGACCAAATCTGCCAAATCCTGTCCTGCATTATTTTCACGCATAGCACGTTGGGCGCGGCTTTCCAAAAGTTGGAATCCTGTGGCAAGGACTTCAGTCACATAGTTCATCTGGCCATTTTTCTCAAAGCGACGGGTACGAAGTTCTCCATCCACAGAGATAAGACTACCTTTAGTTGCGTAGCTTGCCAAGGTTTCAGCCAATTTCCCCCAAAGAACCAAATTGACAAAGTCAGCTTCACGTTCCCCGTTTTGGTCTTTGTAACGACGGTTCACAGCAATAGTTGCACGCGCTACTGACTTGTCATTGTTGGTTTTGTGCAATTCTGGTGTAGACGTTAAACGTCCAATAAGAATAACTTTATTATACATATTTTCTTCCTCCTACTTATCTATTCGTAAGGAATCAAAAAAAGTTACAAAAATTTGTAACTTTTCGAGAAAATTTTTTATTTTTTATGAACCATGAAACCTGTCGCCTGTTGATTGGCCATAATGGTCATATCTGTAATCTGCACACGACGGGGTTGACTGGTCACATAGACAACAGTGTCTGCGATGTCTTGTGCCTGCAAGGATTCGATCCTCTGATAGACGGTCGCAGCCCGCTCTTTATCACCGTGAAAACGAACTGTAGAGAAATCAGTTTCGACAATCCCTGGCTGAATGGTGGTCACCTTGATATCCGCTGCGATGGTATCAATTCGCAGGCCATCTGAAAAAGTCTTAACTGCTGCCTTGGTGGCTGAGTAAACAGCTGCCCCAGCATAGGCATAAATTCCTGCGGTCGATCCCATATTGATAATATGCCCCTGATTGACTTTTACCATAGAAGGCAAGAAACAGCGAGTGACTGCCATCAAACCCTTGACATTGGTATCCAACATGATCAGCATATCCAACTCTTCATAGTCCTGATAGGGAGCCAAGCCAAGAGCTAGTCCAGCGTTATTGACCAAGATATCAATCTGCCCTATCGCATCAAGAATATCGGAGCAGACAGTCTTGACCATAGTCATATCCGTGACATCCAGTGGAAAGGTCCAAACTGTTTGATTTGGAAAAGTTTCTGCAAACTCTGACTTGAGGGCATCTAGTCTGTCTGTCCGTCGCCCAGTTAGGACGACATTCTCACCCTGATCCAGATAAGCACGCGCAATCGCTTCACCGATTCCTGAGGTCGCCCCTGTAATCACAACATTTTTTGCCATCTTATTTCCTTCTATACTAGCGAGACAGATACTGACAGCTTCCTAGGCAGTCCAGTGTTTGGCTGGGTCAAATGGAGTTCCGACAACTTGGTCTTCTGATAATTCAATAACACCACGTTTTTGCGGAGCATTTGGCAGATGCAATTCACGAGGGCTGCACATCATGCCAAAACTCTTTTCACCACGAAGTTCGCCTGGGAAAATGAGATTGCCTTTTGGCATCACCGCTCCAGGAAGAGCTACAATGGTTTTCAACCCAACACGCGCATTGGGAGCCCCTGCAACGATTTGCACTGTCTTATCACTTGCAACAGCCACTTGACAGATGTTGAGGTGGTCGCTATCTGGATGGGCTACCATCTCAACAATCTCACCGACGACAAACTTAGGTTCCTTGTCATTGACAATTTCTTCTGTAAATCCTTCCACCTGCAATTCTTGGTTCAAACGTGCTACTTGTTCATCTGTCAAAAAGACTTGACCACGCTCTGCAATTTCAAACAAACTTGAAACTTCGAAAATATTCCAAGCCACTGTTTCTCCATTTTCTTTGAGGAAAACACGGGCTACCTTACCTTTGCGTTCCACATCCAGTTTGGCATCTCCGCTATTTTTCACGATGACCATAAGTACATCGCCAACATGTTCTTTGTTATATGTAAAAATCATTCTTTCCTTTTTCTCCTATTTCAGTCCTGCTAAAAAGTCGTTAATTTCTTCCTTGCTTTTTCGGTCGCGATTGACAAAACGGCCGATTTCCTTGTCCTTTTCTAGCACAACAAGGCTAGGAATCCCGTAAACATCCCAGAGTTTGACCAGATCCAGATACTGGTCTCGATCCACACGAATAAAGGTGAACTCAGGATTAGTTTTCCCGATTTCTGGCAAGGCAGGATAGATATAACGACAATCGCCACACCAGTCCGCCACAAAAAGGAAGACCTTCTTACCATCTTGCTCGACAAAACCTGCTAGTTCTTCTATACTATCGGGAGTTATCATAAGACTTCCTCCTCATAGACCAGGTCTTCATTTTCATAGACAAAGGTATAATGACGGCCACCCTCGAAAATGACTCCTCCGACGAGTCGATCTAGACTACTTTCGTAGACTTGAACATAGAGAGTCGCAATCTCACCCATATCTGAGAAAAGTTCGCGCACGATAGCGGTCAACTCTTCTTGAGACTTCATGAGTTTGTGGTTATCTGCTGCTTTTTTAGCCCCTAAAGCAAGGGCACTTAGACCAGCCACAGTCAAGCCAGTCATCCATAATTTCTTAGCTTTCATACCATTCATTGTAACACAAAAAGGGCTCTAGGACAAATAGGGAAGCCGTATACGAGCAAGGAAAATCTCTTCCCTCAGTGAGTCTAATTCTTATTGCCAAGCGCCTGAGTTCCTGAATGAATTAAAAAACCTCTGAGATTATTCTCAGAGATTAGAAGATAACTAGTTACTATTTTCAACTGCTGCAGTAACAAAGGCAGTGTAGAGTTCTTCGGGACGGTTTGGACGGCTTGACAGTTCAGGGTGATACTGACAAGCTACAAAGAATTTATTTTCAGGAATTTCCACAATTTCGACCAAACGATTGTCTGGAGAAACTCCTGAGAAGACAAAACCTGCTGCCTCAAACTGTTCACGAAAGGCGTTGTTAAACTCATAACGGTGACGGTGACGGCGTTGCACCACTTCTTGATTGTGATAAGCAGCTGCTGCCTTAGAACCACGTTTCAACTTAGATGGATAAAGTCCCAAACGAAGGGTTCCACCCATATCTTCAACATCAACCTGGTCACGCATGATATCAATGATAGGGTATTTTGTATCTGGTGCAAGTTCTGCAGAATTGGCACCTTCAAGACCTAAAACGTGACGAGCAAACTCGATACAAGTCAACTGCATTCCCAAGCAGACTCCCAACATTGGAACGTCATTCTCACGCGCATAGCGGATGGCTTGGATTTTTCCTTCTGTACCACGTTGACCAAAACCTCCTGGTACGATGATTCCGTCCGCATCAGACAAGAGTTCTGCCACATTCTCTGCTATCACATCATTGGCGTTGATCCAATTAATCTTCACTTCTGCGTCGTTGGCATAACCAGAGTGTTTCAAAGCTTCAACCACTGAGATGTAGGCATCTTGCAACTCCACATACTTACCAACAAGGGAAATCTTGACTTGTTTTTTCAGGTTCATGACCTTATCCACCATAGCTGACCACTCTGTCATATCCGCTGCTGGTGCGTCTAGTTTCAAATGGTCACAAACAATTTGGTCCATGCCTTGTGCCTGCAAGTTCAATGGAATTTGGTAAAGGTGTTCAACATCCAAAGATTCAATAACAGCTTCTGGAGCTACGTCACAAAACTGAGCTAGTTTATTTTTAATGCCCTGACCAGCTGGTTTCTCGGTACGAATGACCAACATATTTGGCTGGATTCCCAAACCACGCAATTCTTTTACAGAATGTTGAGTTGGCTTGGTCTTCATCTCACCAGCAGCCTTGAGGTAAGGAAGCAAGGTTGTATGGATGTACATGACATTATCTGCACCCACATCTGCCTTCATCTGACGAAGGGCCTCTAGGAATGGCAAGGACTCGATATCTCCAACGGTTCCACCAACCTCTGTGATAATGACATCAGAGTCGGTCGTTACAGCGGCACGCTTGATTTTTTCCTTCAAAGCATCTGTGATATGAGGAATGACTTGGACAGTTGCCCCAAGGTACTCGCCACGGCGTTCTTTACGAAGAACTTCACTGTAAATTTTCCCAGTTGTCACGTTGGAATATTTGTTGAGATTGATATCGATGAAACGTTCATAGTGCCCCAAGTCCAAATCTGTCTCAGCCCCATCATCTGTCACAAAGACTTCCCCGTGCTGGTAAGGACTCATGGTTCCCGGATCGATATTGATATAAGGGTCAAATTTTTGAATGGTTACTTTGAGACCACGATTTTTCAAGAGACGCCCCAGACTTGCTGCGACAATCCCTTTCCCAATAGACGACACCACACCACCAGTTACAAAAATATATTTCGTAGACATAGATTCCTCTTTCTAAAATGCTCAAGGCCTTGTTAACTACGAGGGGAATAGAAAACAAGACCCTTATGGATAACGACTTTTCAAGAAAACTTCCTGAAAAACAAAAATAGCTCCCTAGTAACTAGGGAGCCCCGACCTCTAAAAGAGGTGCCCGAACAATATAATACCTCAAAGCAGAACATTTGTCAACCCGAATCGGTAAAACCTGAAAATAAGAAGATTACTTTCAGAAAACCAACTAAAAATCCGCATCCAAACGGATGATCTGCTCAAGGAACAAAAAGGAGATCAGGCGATCTCCTCTGTGAAGTCATTTACTCTTCTTCACTCGTTTCAGCGTCATCGTCAGAAAACTCGTCGTCTTCTTCGTTGAGATCCACGTCTTCACCCAAGTCATCAGGGGCGATTTCGTTGATTTCCGCATCGTAAGCTTCCACTTCATTTTTCTCATCATCTGGATTTTCATCATCGTATGAAAGAGCTGGATCTGCTTCGTATGCATCTTCGTCTTCTGGATCATCCGCATTGTAGTCAATGGCATCTGAATCACCATCCATAAAGGCATTGACGCGTTTTTTCTTAGCTTTTGGTGCTACTTCATCGTCGTCACTTTCTTCAAGAGCGATGATTTCTTCGTCGATTTCGTCCACACCATACCATGAACGAAGACCCCATTTGTTGTCCCCAAGAGAGATGAAGCTACCGTCAAAGTTCAACTCTGTGTAGAACAAAGGCAAAGCTTCGCGGATATCGCTGTTTGATGTTCCAAGGTAGTTTTGAATTTCGTTTACAAGATCGCTAAAATGCATCTCATGATCGCGACCACGAAGTTCCAAGATAGCACGCGCCACCTCAATCATAGATAGTTCACTTTTTTCTTGCCCAGCAAATACTTCTAATTCCAAAGCGTTTCTCCTCATTTATACTACTATCGCCAGAGCAAACAGACTCTGACCTCATTTTATCATGTACTCTTTATTGTACGATAATTTTGCGGAATAGTCAAAGGTTAAAATAGATTTATCTATGATTTATTAAGTAAAAATCAATTGATTTTATCACATGGTAAATTTAAAAATATTTGTTAAAATATTACTTGGAGGTAGCTTATGTCAAAAAAATAATAAATGTTGTTGCGGCAGCAATTACCGTGTTGTCAAACTACTATTATGAATCCAATACAAAATAGATTTGAATCAAAATGAATGACCAGTATTAACGATATTTTACTTTTAAAATATGATATACTATATTTAACAAAATATTAAACACAGGAGTCCGATATGTCTGAAGAATTTACACTTAACTACCATGCTGCAACGATTCAACATCTAGGTATTGGATTATATAAACAGTTACCACAGGCAATTGCCGAACTCATCAGCAATTCTTGGGATGCTGATAGCCATAATGTTAAAATTCATATTAATTATCGAGAAAAAATAATAACCGTATCAGACGACGGCAATGGTATGTCAGCACAAGAGCTAAATGAAAATTTTTTGACCATTGCTAGAAATAGACGATTGACAGATAAAATAAATGATGAAAAAAATGAAACCGGACTATCGAAAAACGGCAGAAAAGTTACAGGAAAAAAAGGACTTGGAAAACTAGCTTTATTTGGTATTGCTAATACAATTATTATTGATAGCATTCAAAATAAGAAACTAAACTCTTTTGAATTGAATTATAATGACATACAGGGCTCATCAAATAATACCTATCATCCAAAAACAATCCATTATAATGTTCAAACCGACGAACCAAATGGTACAAAAATAACCATTAAAGACATTACTTTAAAAAATCTGACTAAAATCGATACATTATATGATAGCCTTTCTAAAAGATTTAACAAGTATTCCCGTACAGATTTTTTAGTAACTTTAGCAAGTGATGACGGTACCATTAAGGAATTAGATGAAGAGGTATTTATCAATAGTATACGACCAAAGGAAGTTGAAACTGAATTTACTTTTTCTTTTCCAGATGATTTTGAAACTCTTACAAATAAACAATCTCAGATAGTCATTCATAAACTTAAAGAGTTTCATATAAACGGGATTATTTATACCAAGAAAACACCTTTACAAGCAAATCAACGTGGATTTTCAGTACTATCTAGAGGGAAGCTAGCAAGTGAACAATCTGTTACACAATTTCAAGATAGAGCAAATGATAATTTCTATAGCTATGCAGCTGGGTACTTTAATATTGATTTTCTTGATGATGATAATAAAAAAGATTTTATTTCAACAGATAGACAATCGATTAGGTGGGAAGCTGATGAGGAGTTAATGGAAATCAAAGAAAATCTTAACAAACTAATTGGGATTATTCAAAGAGAATGGAGAAAGCGACGTTCCGAAGCAAAAGAGAAAAAAGCACAAGAAAATATTCAAAAAACTCCTTCTTTAGCAGAAACCACATTATCAACCGAAGATAAAGAAAGCATCAATAAAATTAGCAAAGCATTAGAAGATGATGATGTCGATGTCCCAGAAAAAACTAAACAAAATATTTTAGATTCTGTAATAAAATCAACTACCTCATATAAAAAAGACCACAGTGTGTATAAAGAATTAGTCCCGCCTAATTTTATTGTTCCAAAAACGATTGGTCAAAAAATTAGAATGCTCAGAGAAGAGATGTTAGAAGCAGCGGAAGATAAAAATATCGATCGTTTCATTTTGACCCAAGGCTTGCTATTACGTGCTATGATTGAAAGTACAACAACAACATTATTGAAACGCTACTGGGAGGAAGCAAGTACTCATAATCTAATAATAGAAAATAACCGTCCAAAAACACTAACTGCCGAAAATGAAGTTGACAAACTTTCGTTTAAAGTTAAGTATGAAACCATGGTTCGACTGCTTTCTAGAAAAGGAAAAATAGCCCCAAATAGAGTTCAAAGCCTAATTTACGAATTTTCAAGTATAAGAGCAACGGAGCATTTAAATACATTAATGCATGATGCTCATAATTTCCCTCAATTTGATACCTTAAAAACAATATGGAATGCTGTAGCTCCTCAACTTCTTGCTGCGTTCGATCTTTTGTAACTAAAAAATCAACATATGTTCAATTTCTAAATAATGATGAACATATGTTGATTTTTATTTAAATTCCAATGTTAAAATCGCATCAGCCATCTTTTTACTAAAAATTGGAGGAACTGCATTGCCAATTTGAGTAAAAGCACTGGTTCTAGAATCTAAAAAATAGTAATTGTCTGGAAATCCCTGTAATCTAGCTGCTTCTCTCACAGTAATTGATCTATTTTGTTTTGTATCTGGATGAATATAATGATGACCATCTTTTGAAATATGGGCAACTACTGTATGTGATGGAGAATTCCATGAAAGAGCTTTGAATCTGTCCAAAAATTTATCCGTATGTTTATGGGTTTTTAGCTTTGAGTCGAGTTCACTATATTTAATATTTTTACCATTTTTCTTAGCTTCTGCTACGATTTTATAAATTGCTAAGTCGTTGCTATTATTTGGTCTTGCAATATTTTGAGTTAATGGCGTTTTAGAATCCTGTAAAAAATTTTGTTCAACATAATCATTTGATAAATTTGTATAAGAATTGTTTGCTTCTCCCGCCTTTAAACTAGGTAATCCCTGAAAAGCTGTTTTAACATCCACCTCATTTTCTTCATATTTTTTAAGATTTTTAAAGAATTCTTGAATAAGTTCTTTTTTCTCATTCATCACTCCAAAAATAATAAGTCTTTCTCTTGATTGTGGGACACCATAGTTTTTAGTATTTAAAACTTCATAACCTAAAGAATAGCCAGCCTCTTCAAATTCTTTTTTCATTCTAGGTAATAAAAACTCATCATCAGCATCTCTAAAACTCAATAATCCTTTTACATTTTCAAAAATAAAAAATTTGGGTTGATACTTGTTTAAAAAATGTATATAAAATTTATATAAATAAATTCTTTCATCTGAAGACTTTTTACTTGCATTTCTAGCTCTTCCAATGGTTGAATAAGCTTGACATGGAGGACCTCCTATAATTCCATCAACGTTTTCCCCTAAATCATCAAAAAAATTAAAAATACTGTGAATATTTTCTTGACTAATTTCAAAGTTAAGAATTTTATTCAATTTTTCTTGAGGTACATGTTTCAACAAATCCTCTATACTAGACTTACTATTTAAAAAATCATTATAAAGTCCTAATTTATTTTTTTTCTTTAAATAATAATATACTTCCCTAATTTTTAAAGTTTCACAAGCTGCTTTTTCTTTCTCTACATGTCCCAATATTTTATATTGCTGATTTCTGAATCCCTCAGTTAATCCACCTGCACCACTAAATAAATCTATTATATTAATCATAATTAAGCCTTTTAAATAAATAAAATATATTAAATCAAATATACACTATTACCTATTATACCAAAAACCCCAGCAAATTGCCGAGGTTTATAGTCTATTTCACCAACTTCTTCATCTCATCAATACGTGCGACGGTCGCGTCGTACTTAGCTTGGTAGTCGGCTTGTTTGTCGCGTTCTTTTTGGACGACTTCTGGTTTGGCATTGGCTACGAAGCGTTCGTTAGAGAGTTTCTTACCGACCATGTCCAGTTCTTTTTGCCATTTAACCAATTCCTTGTCGAGACGAGCCAGTTCTTCTTCGACATTGAGGAGGTCTGCCAGTGGCAGGTAGATTTCCGCTCCTGTGATGACGCTTGACATTGCGAGTTCAGGTGCAGGGATAGTTGATGCGATTTCCAAGTGTTCTGGATTTGTGAAGCGTTTGATGTAGTTGACATTGCTGTTAAAGAAGGCTTCCAAGTCGCTATCGCTTGTCTTAACAAGGATGGTGATAGGCTTGCTTGGTGCAACGTTTACTTCAGCACGCGCATTACGTACGGCACGGATCAAGTCTTTAAGACTTTCCACACCAGTGTGGGCAGCAAGGTCTTCAAAGGCTGGATTGACAGTTGGGTAAGCAGCTGTGACGATAGAACCTTCTGAGATTTGTCCAAAGATTTCCTCTGTCACAAATGGCATGATTGGGTGAAGGAGACGAAGGATCTTGTCCAAAGTGTAAAGGAGAACAGAACGTGTGATGACTTTCTCTTCTTCGTTATCGCTATAAAGGACTTCCTTGGTCAACTCAACGTACCAGTCCGCAAACTCGTCCCAGATGAAGTTGTAGAGGATGTGTCCAGCAACACCAAACTCAAACTTATCAAAGTTGGCAGTTGCTTTTCCGATAGTCTCATTGAGGTTGTGGAGAATCCAGCGGTCTGTGACATTTCCAGCTTCCTTGTTAACAACTTTTTCCACATTAACAGTTGCTTGCTCAAGAGTCAAACCTTCATTGTTCATGAGGATGTAGCGAGAGATGTTCCAGATCTTGTTAATGAAGTTCCATGAAGCATCCATTTTCTCATAAGAGAAGCGCACGTCTTGACCTGGTGCAGAACCGTTTGAAAGGAACCAACGAAGAGCATCGGCACCGTATTTCTCGATAACATCCATTGGGTCAATCCCGTTTCCAAGAGATTTAGACATCTTGCGTCCTTGCTCGTCACGAATGAGACCGTGGATAAGAACGTTTTGGAATGGCTGACGACCAGTGAATTCCAAGGATTGGAAGATCATACGAGATACCCAGAAGAAGATGATGTCGTAACCTGTTACCAAGGTTGAAGTTGGGAAGTAACGTTTGAAGTCTTCTGATTCAACATCAGGCCAGCCCATGGTTGAGAATGGCCAAAGGGCAGAACTGAACCAAGTATCCAAGACGTCTTCGTCCTGAGTCCAACCGTCACCTTTTGGAGCTTCTTCACCGACATACATTTCACCCTCAGCATTGTACCAAGCAGGGATTTGGTGACCCCACCAGAGTTGACGAGAGATAACCCAGTCGTGAACATTTTCCATCCATTGAAGGAAGGTATCATTGAAACGAGGTGGGTAGAATTCTACCTTGTCCTCTGTGTCTTGGTTGGCAATAGCATTTTTAGCCAATTGGTCCATCTTGACGAACCATTGTGTAGACAAGCGTGGCTCAACCACAACACCTGTACGCTCTGAGTGACCAACGCTGTGGACACGTTTTTCGATTTTAACGAGGGCACCGATTTCTTCCAACTTAGCAACGACTGCCTTACGAGCTTCAAAACGGTCCATGCCTGCAAATTCGAAGGCTAAGTCATTCATCGTTCCGTCATCGTTCATCACGTTAACTTGTGGCAAGTTATGACGTCGACCAACTAAGAAGTCGTTTGGATCGTGGGCAGGTGTGATTTTCACGACACCCGTACCAAACTCAGGATCTGCGTGTTCGTCTCCAACGATTGGAATCAATTTATTAGCGATTGGAAGGATGACGTTTTTACCAATTAAGTCCTTGTAGCGTGGGTCTCCTGGATTGACCGCAACGGCTACGTCCCCAAACATGGTCTCAGGACGAGTTGTCGCAACTTCAAGAGCGCGTGAACCGTCTTCTAGCATGTAATTCATGTGGTAGAAGGCACCTTCGACATCCTTGTGAATCACCTCGATATCAGAAAGGGCTGTGCGAGCTGCCGGATCCCAGTTGATGATAAACTCACCACGGTAAATCCAGCCTTTCTTGTAAAGGTCCACAAAGACCTTGCGAACCGCTTTTGACAAACCTTCGTCAAGCGTGAAACGCTCACGAGAGTAGTCTACAGAGAGACCCATCTTGCCCCATTGTTCCTTGATAGTAGTGGCATATTCGTCTTTCCATTCCCAGACTTTCTCAAGGAATTTTTCACGACCGAGGTCGTAACGTGTAATGCCCTCACCACGCAAGCGCTCCTCAACCTTAGCCTGAGTGGCAATCCCCGCGTGGTCCATACCTGGAAGCCAAAGCGTATCAAAACCTTGCATGCGTTTTTGACGGATGATGATATCCTGAAGAGTCGTATCCCAAGCGTGACCAAGGTGGAGTTTCCCAGTTACGTTTGGTGGTGGAATGACGATAGAATATGGCTTAGCCTTTTTATCGCCTGAAGGCTTGAAAACATCGGCATCAAGCCATTTTTGGTAACGACCAGCCTCAACCTCGGCTGGATTGTATTTAGGTGAAAGTTCTTTAGACATGTGTGTTCTCCTTAATTATTAGTTTCTTAATTAGTTTTTTTTTTAATTTCTTGTTTAGTTTCTTATTTATTTTCTTGCGTATTTTTATCTGTTCTTTTTTTAGTTTATTAACATCTTCTTTTGTTATATTATATTTTATATCCCATGATTTTTGTTTCAATTTATAGTTTAAATTATAAATTTTGTAATATTTTAACTCTAAATAGGTTCTATTTTTTTCTATTTTTTTTATTTGAGAAATATATTTGTGACCTATATCGAAAATTTGATAAAGAAAAAAATTTCGGAAGAAATTACAATCAACACTAAAATTACTGGCAGGATTTCTACTAACAAATTAACTTTAATCAGATTATAAAAATTTAATAAAATAATTGTTAAATAAAGTGAATACAAATAAGGGAATACAAACGCAATTATGAAAGAAAAGAATAAAATAATTTTTTCTTTTGGCGAATCAAAATTGAGTTTAGATAGTAATTTTATCAGAAAATATTGCAAAATTAAAAATATAATCGAAAAAATAGATAGATAGATATTGAATATGTTATTTACATTATTTGCCCAGAAAAACATTATTGTATTTAAAAATATCAGCCCCCATCTTAAAAGATTCCATAGGGAAGCACGACCAACTCCTACCTCATTTTTCGAACGTTCCCAATCATATTTCAAGAGCAGTTCTAGGTATTGACTGAGCTTTTGTGACTTTTCCTCTGAGTAATCAAAATCACTTAAAAGATCCCAAATATGGCCATCTTTCATATAATAATCATTAATATATTTTACATTCATATCAGAGCCATATGGATTGATTTGTGATTTAAGTCTACTAACTGCAGATTTTCTATTTTTTCCGTCTAGTAAATCAACAATTATCAACTTTATACTTTTTCTCCATTCTGTTCTTTCCTTAGTAATATAATCAAGCCAATTTCTCTTACTATTATTAACAAACACTAAAATCGCACTCAAGATAGCTCCTAGACCAGCTCCACTAAGTAGAGTAATAATCTGGCTTGTTTCCAATCTTCTCACCTCTCTTTCGAAATTCTTCAATAAATCCCAACTGTTCGAAATTCTTGAACAGTTCAACTAGCAACTTCTAGCTTCCCACTCACTCCTTAGCAAGCCATATATCAGACTGTCACAGCGGTTGCCTTGGGCATCTTTGCGGTCTCTTATGCGAGCTTCGAGGGTGAAGCCAAGTTTCTCTGCGACTCGTTGACTTTTGATATTGTTGCCAAAACAAGTCAGTTCAATCTTATGCAGATTCAATTCTTTAAAAGCTAGGTCAATCAAGGCACGCGCTGCTTCTGGAACATAACCTAGACCCCAATGATCTGGATGTAAGATATAGCCAATCTCCAAGACATCATCCTCGTGACGACGAGGGAAATCAACAGAGCCGATGACCTTATCGGTTCCTTTAACGACAATCCCGTATCCCGCTGGTAGATTTTCCTTTTGATTACGCTCAGGAAGGATGTGCTCCAGATAATAAATCTCATCTTCCAAGGTCTTGACGGGCGGAAAGCCTGCTGGGTAGGAAACTTCTGGCCTACTGGCATAGTCAAAGATATCCACAACATCAGCCACGTTACGGACTCGTAAAACAAGCCGTTCGGTTTCTAAACGTTCTGGCAACTCTGCTCTTGTCATCCTTCTACCTCGCTTTCTACAAAAAATCGTCCCTGCCATCTACATGACAGGGACGAATATGCTTATCCGCGGTACCACCCAATTTCGGGCAAGGCCCGCATCTTTGTTTATTTCAATTTTTCATCCATCAGCAACCAGTTTTGACACATTTGTGGACTTCTCAGCGCCGCCACTTTCTGTAAAATGTGGGATCCAAAACACCTCTAATGGCTCTATTGTAGCAAGTTTTTCTCGGAAATGCAAGGGGCAAGAAAGATTACTTGAAGCTGATTCCGTGCTCTTTTAATTTCTTAATGGTAGCTGGGCCGATTCCTTTCAAGGCAAGGAGTTCTTTTTCCGTCCAGTTTTTAAAGTCAGCAGCCGACTTGATGCCTTCATCATAGAAAGTCTTAGCACGATCTACTGAGAGACCACCCAAAGTAGCTGCGAAATCTTCTACAGAATTGGCTACTTTTTGAGCTTGCTCTTTAGTCGCTTCTACTGCTTGTTCCACTTTTTTAGAGACAACTTTTCCTGCTTCGCTGGCAGATTTTTCTGCATGTTTAACGACTTTCTTGGTCTCTTCGACAACTTTGGTCACCGTATTTGAAAAGGCACCTGAGCGACGAAGGCTATTTCGCAATTGTTTTTTACGTTGGAGTTTCTTTGACATGATAAAATCCTTTCAATAAAAAATCCCTGCTCTGACAAGGATTTAATAAAGATATTCTATCAAGATTTTGGGAAAAAATCAAGAAAGGAAACAAGATTCCCCTTAAAAATCTAGCCATCTTTTTCTTTCAATCTAATTTGACAATGATTCGACTTCTTGATAAAATATGCAGTAATGTGCAAGACTGACTCACGTAAAAAGCTGATAAGGAGAACGATATGAATAACGAGAGTTACTTTGACGGTGGTCTTTTGAGCTACGTTTGACATGCTATCCTAGCCATGCTTATCATGGGATTTACTGCTGGAATCGCTACGCCTTGGGCAGTTTGTATGATGCAAAACTGGAAGGTTAAGCATACTGTCATCGATGGACGTCGCCTTTATTTTGATGGAACAGGTTCTCAATTATTCGGGAACTGGATCAAGTGGTTCTTGCTCACCATCATCACTTTGGGCATCTATTCATTCTGGTTGCATATCAAAATGGAACAATGGATTACCAAACACACACATCACGTATAAACAAAAAAAGTGCGTCCATACGCACTTTTTGATTTGTAACGATTAGTAGTTTCTCTCGCCAAACAATCCTTCTGGTAAATCATGGAATCCCTTGCCTGCCTTGAAATTTTCAAACTTACCAAGCAAGAACTGGTAGGCATCCAAACGGCTCTCGTAGCGAATCATGGCATCTTTGGCACGCTCGTCTTGGTCTTCTTCGTAGACTTTTTGACTTTCCTTGTGCGCCATGTCGTTGATCATGATCTGGGTATTGACCCAGGCTTCAAATTCCTTCATAAATTCCTGTTCGTAACTCATTGATTCTCCTTATTCTAATCCACGGAAATAGTCCGTATCAATCTCTCGGTAGGGCTGGATATCCTGAACATACTCTAGAACGCCTTGGAATTCCCCGTTTTCATCGTGTACCGCAGCATAGGTGATGTGGACAAACTTGCCTCGCGACTCCGACTTGAACCACATTTCATACTTGTCCTTTTTACCTTCACGAAGACCTTTCATAACAGCCTTCACCTTTTCTAGGTACTTGGGCGGATGGCAGAGTTCTACATTGCGTCCGACTTGGGACGGCGTCCGTTTAAAAATCATCTCATCAGCTGGTGCATTGTCATTGTAGTACTGAAAAATGTCGTCTTTATTGACAAAGGTGATCTCCATAGGGAGGTGATTGAGGATGAGGTTGGCCTGCTCAACTGAGAGATAGCCATTCCCAAAAGCCTGTTGGCTATGACGGTCCATCACTGCTTCCTTTTCCTTAGGGGTAAAGATAATGGTGAACTGTCCTTCTGGAGTATTGATAACTTGCTGAACTTGACCTTCTGCCGTGTCTAGTTGTACGGGCTCTTCTGCACTTTTTTCCTCAACAAAGCTCTGTCGTTCTGGCACCCATTTCTCTGACGGACGGATGATGGCATAGCCGTAGGCATCGCTCTCCTCCGCAATTTGAAGCCAGTCATCCTGGGTGAAGGACTCAAGAAGAATCATGAGAAGGATGGACTCTTCCTTAAAAATCATACTTTCAAACTCTGTCGCAAAGGATTCAAAAGCTTCCTTTACAGTGGAAATCGGCACTTCTGGTAGTGCCTTAGCCGTCGCTAGAGCTGTCTGAAAGAGTTCTCTGATCTGATCATCCACTCCCCACATCACTTTTGGAGGTGAATCGTGACCATAGCGCTCCATGATGGGAAAGAAGAGCTCTTCCTTGCGCTGATAGTGGATATCAAATTGCCCCAAAAGTCCCATTTGACGGACCAAACCCTTGCGCATCTCTGCCAGCATTTCCTCATCTTCCATAGTCTCATAGGTATCTAACAATCTCCGAATGCGAATCAAGGCTGCACGGAGGGCCAGATTTTCATCCTTGAAGACGCGAACTGGGTGGCCAGGATGCTCGGTATCCTCTACTTCAACGCCCTTAACAACGTTTTTAAAAAGATTGGCATGGACATCGCAGAGTTCCATGACATCTTCAAAGGTGACACCTGAGTCTGAGTTCATCAGCTCGTGCTCCATGAGGGAAATCTCGATGGCTGACACACCTGTAAAGGTCGCATCAAAACGCTCCTGAACCGACTCGGGAGAGGCACCGTTGTGCAATTCTAACAAAATATCCCGTAGGATATGAATCCGTTCATCTGCCATTAGTCTAATCCAATCACTTCATAGCCGTTCGCTTCTAGCGTGCGGACAATCTTGTCCATAGGCGTTCCTTCAAGTTTAGAACCCTGCTTCAGCGATACTTTGCGACCGACTGTATTGCGCATCAAGGGATTAGCAAGTGGTTTAAAACCGAGCTCCACTAGGATTTCCAAAACTTCTGGGTGCTTGTCTACCACTTCTGCAACGGGTATTGACACATCGATGATATTGTCCATGACGACCTCCATTGTATGTTCTAATACTCAATGAAAATCAAAGAGCAAACTAGGAAGCTAGCCGCAGGCTGAACTTAAGTACGGCAAGGTGAAGCTGACGTGGTTTGAATTTGATTTTCGAAGAGTATAAAATGATTTTACTGCTTATATTATACCATATGGAAAGAGATTAAAAAACTAGCAGAAGAGTTCCTGCTAGTTTCTTTCATTTCAAGTTATTCCTTATCATCTGGTTTTGCGAGCCACTGAGCTACATCCATCAACTTGTCAGCAAGCAGTACTTTCCCGAAACCTACTAGAGCATTGTCATCTTTTTTAATGTTCTTCAGGACTTTGACGCTTTGCATCACGAAAAAGTAATTCCCATAAGTTTTAGCTAGAGTTTTTATAAGTCCCATATTACTCTTCTTCGATGATTTCGACCTCTTTTCGGATAGTATCAACGTCTCTTTGATATTGCACTTCATTGTAGTTGACTAGCTTGGACAATTCCTGTTGCAATCTTTCTCCCATCGGTTTCATGGTCGCAAAGGTTAAGCCACCAGAAATGACTCCACCTAGGATAGGGATCACTTTCCCCATCCCTTTAGCTAGGCCTCCTTTTGTCAGATTGACTCCAAAAATTTTCAAAACTTTTTCTAAAATTGGATACCAAAGAGTTTTTGTCAAGGCTTTCTTGTTCACTACTTTTATGACTTGTTTGGCTACTGTCACACCGCCTGATCGAAGCAGGGCACCTGCGCCATTTACTCCCAGCATCACACCGAGATACAGTAGGAGTGTGTTTTTAGCTTCCTCGCTTAACTCATTGCGCGATGCCCAAAGATCATCAAATCCGTAAATATACCCTAGTTCTTGAGCTAATTTCAATGAAAAAACATAAAACTGAGCTACATCTGTCGGGATAGTGATCGCCATGGCAAGGCCTCCAGGTAGACCTGCCAAAACCGAAGTTCCACTGGCTAACAGGACATTATCCTTAATACAGGCCTTGGCCACTCTATCCAAGCTTTCCTGGGGTAATAAAGCCGTCGGTCCTTGTTCAATCAAAGTTGGAATATCCTTACGGTCTAATTCCTTTGAAAACTTTTCTACTAAAAATTTCTCTCGATCAACTTTGACTACGGGTATTTTCACCACTTGTTGCAGCACTTGCATAGCTATATCTTGTTTAGCCATATGTCTCTCCGTTTTTCATTTATATCAAGCTTTATCATATCATACTATTTGAAATATACAAATTTTTTAAACTGCGTTTTACAGGGGCAACATATCGATGATTAGCAAACAGATTACTCTGACAAGAAAAAAGAGGGGCAACCCCTCTTTCTTAGTTCTTATCCAGATTGCGTAGCATCTCGTCCATCTTGTTTCCATATTCAATGGATTCGTCTTTGACGAAGGTTAAATCTGGGATTTTGTACAATTTCAAATTGCGACCAAGTTCACGTTTGATGGTACCAGTTGCTTTCTCAAGCCCGATTTGAGCTTTTTGATTATCTGAAGCAAGGTTACTCAAAATGGTGTAGTAAACCTTGGCAACAGACAAGTCACCCAGCATCTGAACATCTGTAATGGTCACACCTTGGACACGCGGATCACGGACTTTCTTTTGCAAAATCTCATTGACTTCACGCTTAATTTCCATGCCCACACGATCCGTACGGAAATGATTTGCCATGACATTCCTTTCTCTACTTTGAACCAAAAGCTAGGCCAGCAGACCTAGCTATTTTTATTAGATGGAGGAACTAGAGCCATTTGAATCTAGGAAACAAGCCTTAGATAGAACTAAGGGTTCATCAAGGCGCTGTTGACGACGAGTCAAATCGGCTATCGTTTCTCTATTAACGTTTAATTTCTTCCATGACGTATGCCTCAATCACATCATCAGTCTTGATATCATTGTAGCCATCAATCATCAATCCACCTTCACGACCGTTTGTAACTTCTTTGACGTCGTCTTTATAGTGTTTCAAGCTTGCAAGTTCACCATCGTAAATAACGACACCGTCACGAATAACACGAACTTTCGAGTCACGGGTAACTTTACCGCTAGTAACCATAAATCCACCGATGGTTCCCACTTTAGATACCTTGAAGGTTTCACGGATGATTGCTTCACCGATAACTTTTTCTTCGAATTCTGGATCAAGCATCCCTTTCATAGCTTCTTCCATCTCTTCGATAACCTTATAGATAATGCTGTGGAGACGGATTTCTACATCGTCAGCTTCCGCTTGTTGACGCGCTTGTGGTGTAGGGCGTACGTTGAAACCAACGATAAAGGCATTGGAAGCCTCGGCAAGAGTCACGTCAGACTCATTGATAGCACCTACTGCCGAGTGAACGATGGTAACTTTGACACCTTCCACATCGATCTTTTGAAGTGAGGCAGAAAGGGCTTCAACAGAACCTTGTACGTCGGCCTTGATGATAACGTTAACTGACTTAAGCTCACCAGCTTTAAGTGTATCAAAGAGGTTTTCAAGGCTGACACGTTGGGTAGCTTGACGTTGTTTCATAAGGGCACGTTTGGCACGTTCTTCACCTGCTGCACGCGCAGATTTTTCATCTTCGTAAACGGCAAAGTGGTCACCCGCCATTGGCGCTTCGTTCAAACCTGTGATAGAAACCGGCGTTGATGGGCCAGCCACCTTGACACGACGACCAAGATCATTGGTCATAGCACGGACACGACCGAAGGTATTTCCGACAACGATTGGGTCTTGGACATTCAAGGTACCTTGTTGAACAAGAAGGGTTGCGACCGCACCTTTTCCTTTATCCAAGCGAGCTTCGATAACCGTACCGATCGCACGCACTGTTGGGTCTGCCTTGAGTTCTTGGATTTCAGCTACAAGAAGGACTGTTTCCAACAATTCATCAATGTTTTGGTTGAATTTAGCTGAGATTTCGACAAACTCAGAATCTCCACCCCAGGCAGTTGACATAACACCATGCTCTGCCAATTCACCGATAACGCGTTCTGGGTTGGCACCTGGCTTATCAATCTTATTGATGGCTACAATGATTGGAACGTTGGCCGCTTTTGAGTGGTTGATGGCTTCGATAGTCTGAGGCATAACCCCGTCGTCGGCCGCTACAACCAAGATGGTAATATCGGTAACAGAAGCACCACGCGCACGCATAGAGGTGAAGGCCGCGTGTCCTGGTGTATCAAGGAAGGTGATCTTCTTGCCATTTTCCACGATTTGGTAGGCACCGATATGCTGAGTGATTCCTCCTGCTTCACCTGTCGCTACACGAGAGTTACGAAGGGTATCCAAGAGGGTTGTCTTACCATGGTCAACGTGTCCCATGATGGTTACAACTGGTGGACGCTCAACCAATTCATCTTCGTTAAGATAGCCATCTTCAACAAAGAAACGTTCGATGTCGGCATTATCTACTTCAACCTTTTGTTTGGCTTCGATACCGTAATCCACCATGAGGAGTTCGATGGTTTCCCCATCCAAGGATTGGTTTTGTGTGGCCATCACACCCATCATAAAGAGTTTCTTAACGATTTCTGCTGGTTCACGTTTGATACGTTTTGCGATTTCCGCAACAGTCATACCATCTGTATACTCAAATTCTGTTGGCAATTCGTGGAACTTACGCTCTGTAACAGGTTTTGGAGTCTGGTTACGGTTGTTTTGCTTGTTCCCTTTTTTATTTTTCTTGTTGTTATTCCAGTTACTATTTCTTTGATTTCTCACTTGATTCTGACTACTTCGATTCTTTTGTTGTTTTCTAGGACCATCTTCTTCGTGATCATAATCGTCACGTTCTTTGTCTGGTCGAGCTTGTTTTTTACGACGTGTATCCACTGGCGCTTCTTTCGCTACAGGAGCCACTGTTACTGCTGGCTGCGTTTGTTCAGCTAGCTTAGCAGCTTCTTCAAAGATTTCCTCTGGTTCCTTGCGTTTATTAGCTTGAGCCAAGGCTTCTTTGGCTGCTTGCGATTGTTTGAAGCGCTCCTCGCTTGAGCGTGCGTACTCTGCATTTTGCTCTGCTTTTAGGGCTGCTGCACGGGCTTTAAAGTCAACACGTGGCCCAGCTTGTTTTGGCTGGAAGTCTTGTTGCTGACGGCGATCATTGCCACGATTTCCTTGACCTTGTGGTTTTTTCCCTTGGTCGTTGAAACGGCGATTTTCGCGGTTCCCTTGACCAGGTTTGCCACCATTACGGCCGTCGTTTTTCTGACGGTTGCCGTTTTGTTGTTGGTCACGGTTGTTGCCCTTGTTTTGTTTGCGTCGTTCTGCCTGCTCTTTGGCACGCGCCTCACGCTCCGCCTTGAAGTTTCGACTCTGTGGTCTTGCGGCCACTACTTTTTCTTCCTTAGCGGCTACTGGTTTAGCTGATGCAGGCTTTTCCGCTTTCTTTTCTACACTTGCTTTTGGTGTCGCAGGTTTTGCTTCTGCTTTCGGAGCAGCTGGTTTAAAGCTAGCTGCGATTTGTTCAGCAGCAGTAGCTTCCACGCTCGATGAGTGGCTTTTCACATCCAAGCCCAACTCTTTTGCACGCGCTACAACTTCTTTACTTTCTTTTCCAAGTTCTTTTGCGATTTCGTACAATCTTTTCTTAGACAAATCATGTCCTCCTCTTCTATTCCATAAGAGACCTCATTTTCTTTGTAAATCCAGCATCTGTCACAGCCAAAACCTTTCTGGATTTTCCGACTGCTATGCTTAATTCCAGTGTTGAAAACACGGTTATAACTTCTACTTGATAATAGTCACTTTTATCTTGAATCTTCTTGGTCAGATTGGGACCAGCATTCTGTGCTAGAAAGACTAGCTTGGCTTTCTGATCTTGGATAGCCTTGACCACCAATTCCTCGCCCGATATGATTCGGCCTGCTCGTTGAGCAAGTCCCAAGAGATTGCTTATCTTTTGCTTATTCAAGTCCTAACTCTCTTCTTTTCACTTTGTGATCCACATAGGCGATCAACTCGTCATAAAAGCTTTCTTCCACTTCCATGTTAAAACTGCGGTTAAAGACTTTCTTCTTTTTTGCCTCTAGGGCTTCTGCATTGTCTAGCTTGATATAAGCGCCACGGCCATTGGCCTTGCCTGTCGGATCGATAAAGACCTGTCCTTCTTTGTTCTTGACAATGCGGAGCAAATCACGCTTATCAATCACTTCATTGGATACAACAGACTTGCGCAAAGGGATTTTTCTTGTTTTCATCTTTCCCTCCTCTAGCAGCTTTTATTCTTCGATCAATTCGTCCGCAGCTGCGTAATCCACTTGACCTGCTTCTTCCATAGCTTCAAATTCACTGGCAGACTTGATATCGATACGGTAACCCGTCAAGTGAGCTGCCAAGCGAACGTTTTGTCCACGACGACCGATAGCAAGAGAAAGTTTGTTATCAGGTACAACGACCAAGGCACGCTTGCTGTCGTTTTCATCAAAGATAACTTGGTCAACCTCTGCCGGTGCGATGGCATTGTAGATAAACTCAGCTGGATCTGCTACCCACTCGATAACGTCGATGTTTTCTTCTACAGGAATCATGCGATCGCTCTTGGCATCGTAACGAGCTGGGTGGAATTTGCTGGTGATTTTCTTGATATTGGCACCACCACGCCCAACGATTGTACCGATAGCATCCACGTTAGGATTGTGGCTACGAACGGCAACTTTCGTACGGTCACCAGCTTCACGAGCCACGCTCATGATTTCGACAGTTCCATCGTAAACTTCTGGAATTTCTTGCTCCATCAAGCGTTTGATCATTTCTGGATGACTACGGCTAACAAAGACGTTGACACCACGAGGGTTGTCTTCAACCTTGTAAACGTAGACTTCGATACGATCATGGGAAGCAAAGACTTCTCCAGGGATCTGGTCTTGTTTGGACAATTGGGCTTCGATGCTGCCAAGGTTGACGTAAATAAAGCGGTTGTCAAAGCGTTCTACCGTACCAGACATGATTTCTTGTTCATGTTCCTTGTAAGTATTGTAAGTGATGGCACGTGTTTGCTTACGCATTTTTTCCATGATGGTTTGTTTGGCAGATTGAGCTGCTACACGACCAAACTCAGCTGGTGCTTCCTCGAACTTAATCTTGTCACCAAGCTCATAGGCTGAATTAATGGCAAGAGCATCTTTCAAGCTGATCTCCAAACGGCTATCAAATACTTCATCAACAACTTCACGGACAGTATAAACTGTAAAGTCACCTGTTTTTTCGTTGAAGTCAATAGCTACGCTGTCAGATTGACCATAGCGTCTGCGATAAGCGGAACGAAGCGACTCTACTACTGCGTCGATGATATCTTCTTTTTTGATTCCCTTGTCTTCTTCCAAAATGCGGAAGGCCTCTAGCATTTCTTTACTCATGTTCTTTTTACTTTTGAATCCTCAAAAGCTATCCTTTCTTTTCTATAGTTTTACTGCTAAACGTGCTTTTGATACTAAACTGTATGGAATTTGGACGGTTTTCTTACGTGTCTTGTCCATATACTCCATAGTCAACTCATCCCCTTCAAAGGATACCAAAGTTCCTTCAAAGACTTTTTGCTTATCGATAGCTTGGTAGAGCCCAACATGGATGTATTTCCCAACTGCTCCAGCGACAGCATCCTTGGTTTTCAAAGGGCGTTCCAAGCCTGGACTGGTGATTTCTAGGAAATATTGTTCTGGGAAGGGATCGGGCTTGATGGTGTCTAGGACAGGACTGATGATTTCTGTCAAGTCTGCCGTGTCGTTCAAGGTAATTCCTTCGGGTTTATCTACAAAAATACTGAGAATCATGTCACTGCCAATCTTTCCATACTCGATGTCCACGAGCTCGAAAGGCGCTTGGATGACAGGTTCTACAACTTCTCTGACTAATTTTACGATTGTTGCGATTGTGTCCACCTCCTCATAAGTAAGAGGCGAAGATATTTCCCCGCCTCTCTTTCTCATATTCTTACTATCAGTATAGCACGTTTGTCAATTTATGTAAAGCATTAGCACTCAAACAGCTGGTTTTCAAGCTATTTCTTAAAATTCTGCTTCAACTCGGTAGATCACTTGACCCTTGCTGGAGAATTTTTGCTCATACTCTGTCATGACATTGCCTTCAAAATCACTGGCATGCAAGTCCAGCCAAACACCATTGAGTTTCATCCCATACTGAGAAAAGCTCACTAGACTGTACTCAAACAAGCCACGGTTATCTGTCTTGAAATGGATTTCCCCATTCTCAGGCAAAATACGCTTGAAGGTATCCAAGAAACTCTTGTAAGTCAAACGACGCTTTTCATGGCGTTTTTTAGGCCAGGGATCTGAAAAGTTTAGGTAGAGACGATCAATCTCACCGTCTTCAAAGTAGTCAGTCAGATCTGAACCATCTACCCACAGCAATTTGATATTTGGCACTCCAACTTCAAGCACCTTGTCTAAGGCATAACTCAATACCGACTTTTGAATGTCAATCCCGATGTAGTTGATGTCAGGATTTTGCTTGGCCATTCCTGATACGAAGGCCCCTTTCCCACTTCCAACCTCTACATGAATAGGATGATCATTTCCAAACAAGTCTCGCCATTTCCCTTTAGCTTCCAAGGGATTGAGGACCACATACTGAGGATTGGCCTCTAGTAATTCTGTCGCCCCTTTACGATTTCTAACTCTCATCTCTTCTTTCCATACTTGTCACGGAAGACACGCAAGGCGTAAATCTCCCGGTTTACATTGTCTAAATCTTGATTTTCACAGTATTTGGCAATCTGGTTCAAATAAGAATACTGACCATACCAATACAATTTATCTAACACTGTCTGATTGTACTTATAGCCGTAGTCTCTCAACCATTGGCGCCACTGATAATCCGGAATGTAGTGGCATAGCAAATGCGCTACATCAAACATACGATCCGTCAGACGAACCGAATCCCAATCCACTAGATAAATGAGTCCACTCTCTGTCTCAATCCAATTACTATGGCGAAGATCCCCATGCACAATCGTTGCATGGTCTTCCCTAAAACCTGGAACCGTCTTACCTAGCTCAGCAATCACACTGTTCAAATAGTGGTTCTGCTTCAAGATTTCTGGAACTCCTTGCTGCCAAGAACGTAGCAAATCAACTGGCGTTTCCATGGTATATCCCAAACGGCTCAACTGCTTCATCAAAGGACGCGAGCGGTGAAGGCGTTTCAAGATATTGATAATCTGCTTGCGATTCATATCGTAAGGGGTCAAGATTTTACCCGTCAGCCATTCCTGAGCACACATATCACGGCCATCTGGCAAACGACGAGTCCATAGTAATTGAGGAGCGATTTGTTCTCTGGCTAGGCCAGGTAGGATTGGAGAGGTATTCATTTTTACAAAGACGCGCTTCCCATCAGGGTAGCTTCCCATATAAGCTTTGCCACTCTTCCCAGGGATAGGGGTCAGCGTTAGCTCATTATCACCCAAGTCCATTTCTTTCCTCCGTATAAAGTTTCCTTACTATTCTACTAGTTTTTGGTCTATTCGTCAACCAATCTTTTTAGTTGGTAAGGCAAATAAAACAATTGTAGGAAGAGACTAGCCCCTACAAGAGCCAACAAGGCTATTTTTTCTTGAAAAACCACTGCTCCGACCAACAATTCCAGCAAAAGAACTGCACTTCCCACACCAAGCACAATCTGTTTCAATCCCTTTTCTTTCTCCCCTTTTTCTAGCGGAAAGAGCTGGGTCAAGTATTGGTAATCAAAGGCATGATAGAGAGCGAGTAACTGAAAGAGCAAGAGGTAGTTAAACAGCACTACCACCGCTGTAGCGATCCAAGATTGCTCGATAAAGATCACAGCTAACAAGGATAGGAGCAAAAGACGCAAACTAAGGGCAAAGAGGTCTCCATTTCGCAGGTAAGAACGGAGATAGAGGTTTTGCCAAATTTTCCCAGGTACCTTCTGAACAGTCTTTAGGATAAAATCCAGATAAGCGCGACGTTTGACACTATTTGAAACGCCCTTGACCTGAGTAAAGAGAGCAAAGAAACGAAGCAAAACTTGCTTTCGCTTGCTTTCTTGGGCGATAACATAGTCCCAGTCGATTCCAGTCTCAGTAAGAAATTTACTGGCTTTTTGGCGAAAGAGGAGATATTTTCCAACTCCCAATAAAACCACATAGATGAGAAAGACTGGAAAACCATAGCCCATGGCTAAAAACAAGGGTACAAACAAAAGCAAGAAAAGGGTTTGGACCAAGAGCCAAAAGACCAGTGAGCGCACTGTCTGCCCTTTGAGGTGAGACTTAACCTCCTCTTCACTGACTAAGAGAAAGAGCTTGTCAGGTCCTTCCATATAGGTCGCGATTCCTCCCCAAGCCAAAAGCAAGGCAGATACAATCCCCAAAAACAAGAGGATAGGCCAGTGGTTTTCAGGAAAATGTTGCAGAAGTTGACTGTACTGGTAAGCTAGAAAACCGATGAGAACTAGCAGGAACAAGACAAAGTGGTCATTGAGAACATAACGCAGATAACCAACACACTCCTTACGAAAAGCCTGCTTTCGCTTTAAAAACAAGTCTTTCATAGCTCCTCCTCTTTGGTCAGAGCCAAGTAAATATCATTCAAACTCGCTTCAGGCATGTCAAAGGCTTCGCGGAGTTGCTGGAGGTTCCCCTGAGCTCGCACCTCCCCCTTGTGGAGGATGACAAAGGCATCACACATCTTCTCCGCTGAATCCAGCACGTGGGTACTCATGAGAATGGACTTGCCTTTTTGCTTCTCTACTTCTAGAAGCTGAATCAAGTCAGAAATAGCCAGCGGATCGAGGCCAAGGAAAGGCTCATCAACGATGAAAAGGCTCGGATCCACCACAAAAGCACAGATAATCATGACCTTCTGCTTCATCCCTTTGGAAAAATGTACTGGGAACCAGTCTAATTTTTGGTCCAAACGAAACATTTTTAACAAAGATTCTACTCGCTCAAAAGCCACTTTTTGCTCAATACCATAGGCCATGGCAACCGTCTCGATATGCTCTCTAAGAGTCAATTCCTCATACAAGCTAGGCGTTTCTGGGATATAGCCAATCTGCTTGCGATAGCTGGTCGCATCTTCTCGCAGGGTGAGACCATTAATCTTGATTTCTCCACTGTAAGGCGTCAAAAGTCCAATAATCTCATTGATAGTCGTTGATTTCCCAGCACCGTTAAGACCAATCAAACCAACCAACTGCCCACTTTCAACTGTAAAGGACACATCTTTCAAGACAGGGACATGAACATAGCCTCCTGTCAGGTTTTTAATTTCTAACATATTTTCTCCGAATCTGGTATAATGTAGCTATATTATATCAAAATTCAATACAGTAGAGGTGGATTTTATGTCAGATTGCATTTTTTGTAAGATCATCGCAGGGGAGATTCCTGCTTCAAAAGTATACGAGGATGAGCAGGTTCTTGCCTTTCTTGATATCTCTCAAGTAACGCCTGGACACACCCTCATTGTACCCAAAGAGCACTATCGTAATCTTTTGGAGATGGACGCTACCAGCGCCAGCCAACTCTTTGCCCAAGTACCAACAGTGGCTCAAAAAGTCATGAAGGCTACCAAGGCTGTTGGCATGAATATCATTGCCAACTGCGAGGAAATCGCTGGTCAAACGGTCTTTCATACCCATGTACACCTCGTACCTCGCTACGGTGCAGAAGATGACCTCAAGATCGACTTTATTGCCCACGAACCTGACTTTGACAAACTTGCCCAAGTCGCTGAAACCATTAAAAACGCTTAAGGAGATGCCATGAAACTATCCAATCTATTGCTATTTGCAGGAGCTGCAGCTGGAAGTTATTTTGTCGTGAAAAATCGCCAAGCTATTCAGGATGAAGTGCTAGATACAACTGACCGCGTTCAAGCTATCAAGGATGATTTGGATATCATCCAAAACAGCCTGCAAATCATCGACCAACAAAAAGCCCTTATCAAGGAATACCAAAAAGATTTGACCTACAAGTTCAAAGTCTTGGAAAAAGATTTCCAAACCAGAATGGCGGTCCTCCAAGAAGAAAAACAAGAATAAGAAAGCCTCCAACTTTCCTTAAATCCATTTTGGATTACTAGATTTGAACAGAAAAAGGAGGCAATGAAAATGAAACAGTTTGTAAAAGTTCTAGCGAAGGTCATCGCGATCCCTTGCCGGCTGCCTCTGCCTGCTTGCAGCCCTAGCATTTCTACTAGTGGCCCATCTTTTCAAGGCTTCACCGAGTGACATCCGTGAGGGGAATGAAGCCTTAAAACAAATCTTTATCTCTCTTGACATGCCTCCTGAGAAAGTAGAATCAAATGGAAGGTATCAATTTGAGGGTGGAGGCTTACATTTTTATGTTACTTTCTCTGATGATGTCATCAATAGCCACCCCGTCCTAAAAGAAAGTCCAAAACTCACCAAAAACCGACTGGAAGTCTATGTCCTCCAGACAGGAGAGATTTCCTACTATAAAGTAGGGGATAACTTGTTCAATCATGGTTTATTTCAGTTTTTAGAGAAGGAGGGCGAGAAGTATTTCCAAGAAAAAGGAAAGAAATTTAACCCTAATTACTCACTTCTCTTTTGGAATAATCAAGAAAGTTTTAAAAAGGGAATCGCATTCTATGAAAAAGCTTTGACCTTAGTAGATATTCAGGATAATTCGGCGATTAAGCGCATTGACACCGTCACCGTTAAGCCTGGAAAGGAAGAGGAATTCAAGCAACTCATCCAGGAGATGGATGTGGCTGGCTTGCTCACTCAAAAGTATAAATAGTAGACTAACTGGAGAATGATTCTCGATACTAAATTTTTAATGATAACAAAAAAAGAGCCCGCCGGCTCTTTTTACTTTATTCTCCTTCAAAGGCATCTTTTATATGGTCAAAGAAGCCTTTTTTCTTTGGATTGACTTTCAAGTCACCTGCAGCTGCGAATTCTTTAAGCGCAGCTTTTTGGCGGTCGTTCAAACCTGTCGGAGTCACGACATTAACTGTAACATATTGGTCACCAACGGCACCGCCACGAAGGCTCGGTGCTCCCTTGCCACGTAGACGGAATTTCTTGCCAGTCTGAGTTCCTTCTGGGATAACCAATTCAACATCTCCATGAACAGTTGGAATTTCTACAGTGTCTCCAAGAGTAGCTTGGACAATATTAAGATTTAACTTGTAGAAAATAGTTGTTCCTTCACGTTCAAACTTATCGCTAGCTTCCACAGAAACTACTACATACAAGTCACCATAAGGTCCACCGTTAAATCCTGCTTCACCTTGACCAGCTAGGCGGATTTGTTGGCCTGTTTCCACACCAGCAGGGATCTTCACATGTACGCTATGAGCTTGTTTTTCATGACCTGTTCCGTGACAAGTTGTACATGGATCTTTAATTTCTTTTCCGCGACCATGACAGACATCACAAGTTACTTGACGGCGCATCATACCAAGAGGAGTCTGCGTATCGACATTAATGACACCAGCGCCATGACAGCGTCCACAAGTGACTGGACTTGTCCCTGGCTTAGCACCAGATCCATTACATGTACGACAGCTTGCTTCACGGTTGTACTTAACTTCCTTTTCCGTTCCGAAGATAGCTTCTTCAAAGGTCAAGTTCACACGGTACTGGAGGTCATCCCCTTGACGAGGAGCGTTTGGATTGCGTGAAGCTCCGCCTCCCCCGAAAAAACTTGAGAAGATATCTTCAAAACCACCGAAGCCACCTGCTCCGTCAAAGCCGCCAAAACCGCCAGCACCACCAAAGCCACCGTTGGCACCTGCAGCACCATACTGATCGTAAGCTGCACGTTTTTGGTCGTCACTCAAGGTCTCATAGGCTTCTTGAACTTCCTTGTACTTTTCCTCAGCGCCAGGCTCCTTGTTGATATCTGGGTGATATTTTTTTGAAAGCTTACGATAAGCCTTTTTGATCTCGTCTGCCGAAGCGTTTTTTGACACCCCCAGACGATCATAAAATTCAGTATTGTTCATACAAGATACTAAGAGCGAACAGAAAGCGACTGAAATTTAGGAAACCGACAAGAAATTCTGATTTCTTAGGAGGTTTATCTAATTTCCAAGCTTTCCGCTCGAGTTCAATTCCTTTCTTTTATATTGATGAGATAATACTCCAGCCACTCGGCCCTATCCCTTTTTATCGAAAAACAGAGGCTGGGTTGCAACCTCTGGATTTCTTCTTATCATTACGACATTCTAAAACAAAGTCTATTATACTTTGTTTTAGAACTAGTCATTCTTAACGATCTCGCTCTCCGACTTTCAAGCTCGGGATAAAATAGTCCACTGGACTATTTTATTTCTCCGTAAACTCTCCGTCTACGACATCATCGTCTGCGTTTCCTGTTGCTTGTGCACCTTCTGCTCCTGCTTGAGCTTGTTGGGCTGCTGCGGCTTGTTCGTAGAGTTTAACAGCAAGCCCTTGAGCTTTTTCATTCAAGGCTTCAAGTTTTGCTTTCATTTCGTCCAAGTTGTTGTCTTCTTGCGCTTTCTTAAGGTCATCAAGTGCAGCTTGGGCAGCATCACGTTCTGCATCGAATCCTTTACCTTCAGTTTCCTTGATTGTTTTTTCAGTAGCAAAGATTGCTTGGTCAACTTCGTTACGAAGGTCTACTTCTTCTTTACGTTTCTTATCTGCTTCAGCGTTAGCTTCTGCATCTTTCATCATGCGGTCGATTTCTTCGTCTGTCAAACCTGAGTTGGATTGGATGACAATGGTTTGTTCTTTTTGAGTTCCAAGATCTTTAGCCTTAACAGACACGATACCGTTCTTGTCGATATCAAATGTTACTTCGATTTGAGGAATTCCACGAGGTGCAGCTGGGATATCGGTCAATTGGAAGCGTCCAAGAGTCTTGTTATCTGCTGCCATTGGGCGTTCACCTTGAAGAACGTGGATATCAACGGCTGGTTGGTTGTCTGCTGCTGTTGAGAAGACTTGTGATTTAGAAGTTGGGATTGTAGTGTTGCGATCGATAAGTTTTGTGAAGACACCACCCATTGTTTCGATACCAAGTGACAATGGTGTTACATCAAGAAGGACAACGTCTTTAACATCACCAGTGATGACACCACCTTGGATAGCAGCACCCATGGCAACAACTTCGTCAGGGTTCACTGATTTGTTTGGTTCTTTACCAGTTTCAGCCTTAACAGCTTCTACAACAGCTGGGATACGAGTTGAACCACCAACAAGGATAACTTCGTCGATTTCTGACAAGCTCAAACCTGCATCTGAAAGGGCTTGACGAACTGGAACTTTTGTACGTTCTACAAGATCACAAGTCAAATCGTCAAATTTGGCACGAGTCAAGGTCATTTCCAAGTGAAGAGGTCCAGCCTCACCTGCAGTGATGAATGGCAAGCTGATTTGAGTTGAAGTTACACCAGAAAGGTCTTTCTTAGCTTTTTCAGCCGCATCTTTCAAACGTTGCATTGCCATCTTGTCAGTAGACAAGTCAATACCGTTTTCTTTCTTGAATTCTGCTACCAAGTGGTCGATGATTTTTTGGTCAAAGTCGTCACCACCAAGTTTGTTGTCCCCTGCAGTTGACAATACGTCGAAGACACCGTCACCCAATTCAAGGATAGATACGTCGAATGTACCACCACCAAGGTCAAATACCAAGATTTTTTCTTCTTTGTCAGTCTTGTCCAAACCGTAAGCAAGAGCTGCAGCAGTTGGTTCGTTGACGATACGTTCTACTTCAAGACCAGCGATTTTACCAGCGTCTTTTGTTGCTTGACGTTGAGCGTCGTTGAAGTAAGCTGGGACTGTGATAACTGCTTTGGTTACTTTTTCACCAAGGTATTCTTCCGCATAACCTTTCAAGTATTGAAGGATCGTAGCTGAGATTTCTTGTGGAGTGTATTCTTTTCCGTTAGCAGAAACTTTTTCAGAAGTTCCCATCTTAGATTTGATAGAGATAACTGTATCTGGGTTTGTGACTGCTTGACGTTTCGCAGCGTCACCAACAATGATTTCTCCGTTTTTGAATGATACTACAGATGGAGTTGTGCGGTTTCCTTCTGGGTTTGCGATGATTTTGCTTTCAGTCCCTTCAAGAACTGCAACTGCTGAGTTTGTTGTACCTAAGTCAATACCGATAATTTTAGACATGTGTTTTTCTCCTTAAATTTTAATTCGAATTTTGATTTTTTGATATTCTCCTTAAGTGGTGGGGACGTGAGCAACTCCCTTCGGGATTTCATCGCTTATTTTTGAGCCTATTGTCTCAAAAATCCCCTGTTTCAGTAGCCAAAGCTACTGAAACTTTCACCACGGCGGGCAATATCTTCCTTGCAAGCCTCCGGCTTGCTTTTTATCTTTCTTCATAGTTTATTGTCATTTCGGACAAAATTTCTAAGCTCTGTTGCCTAGTTATATACTACTACCATGGCTGGGCGTAGGATGCGGTCATGGAGTTTGTAGCCTTTTTGAAAGACTTGGGCGATGGTATCTGCTGGATGTTCATCATCTGCTGGGAGAGTTTGGATGGCCATATGATAGTTATGGTCAAATTCGCCGTCAGCTGCGATTTCTTCGATTCCTTCTTCTTTCAAAGCGTAAACCAAGCTTTCTTGCACCATCTCCAATCCTTTTTTAACATCGTCTGTCAAACCTTCAACGGCTAGTGCACGTTCTAAGTTGTCGAGCGATGGTAAGATTGCTTTTGCCAGGTCTTGGCTACGATAACGTTGCAAGTTTTGACGTTCTTCATTGGCACGGCGTTGAATATTTTGCATTTCTGCATGAGCGCGAAGGTATTTATTTTCAAACTCATCTGCACGTTCATTTGCCAAGTCCAACTCTGACTTTTCAGGAGTTGTTTCTTCAGTTGTTTCCACAACTTCCTCTTCTTTCATTTCTTCATTTTTTATATCTTGGGCCATTTTCGCCTCCTTTAATGATTTCAATCTTAATGTACTTCATAATGATTACTGCTGAGGTAGCGGTAAAAATCTGTCAACTTCATGGTCAAAACACGATTGACAACATTGACTTGATTGACCAATTGCTGGTAGTCCAGATTGACCGGACCGATAATCGCTAGAATTCCAAAACCACGATAAGGGATGAGGAATTTACTGCTAATCACTGCTAGGTCAGCTAGACAAGACTCTTGACTGTCCGCAACACGGACATTTTGCATCTGATCTTCATGCAGACTTTCACGAATCTCTAGGGCCACCTTTTGCGGTTGGTCAAAGAACTGATAGGCTGCTAGATTGGCAAAATTCAAGAGATTGACTTTTCCCGCTACCACAATATTTTCGTTGAACATTTCTTTAAAAATGTGTTCAAAGAGATCCATGACATTGTCCGTTGTTGTAAAGTAACGTTGGATAATCTGCGGAATCTCCGTCCGAATTTTGTAGTGAATATCTAGAACGGTGTGACCGAGGAAACGTTCTTGAATCAAGGTCTTGAGGCGATTTAAATCTTCCTGCAAGAAGTTCCTTGGAATCAAAAACTGACTGGTAACCGTTCGAGACTCGTCTAGGGTGAAAACTGCAAGAGCAGTATGTTGTCCAAGAACGACAATATCGAAGGCCGTCAGGCGCTGTCTGCTCGACTCAACATCCAGTGCTACTACCGTACAGCCGCTTAGGTCTGTCAATAGATTAGCAGCCTCTTGCAGAATATCCTCCAGTTTGAAGAACTCCTGATCAAAGGCTTTGACAATCTCATAAACCTCATTTTCAGCCAGCCGATCAAAAGCCAGTGAGTGTTTTACATAGTACTGAAAACCGGCAACACTTGGCATACGACCGCTTGAGGTATGCGCTTTTTCAAGCAAACCCTGCTTCTCTAGAGCCGCCATGTCATTACGAATGGTAGCACTACTAGAATTGATAGACTCTTGTAGCGCCTTGGATCCGACAGGTTCGTGCGTTTTGGTAAAGATGTCAATAATCAGATTTAAAATATCCTGCTGACGCTCTGTAACCATCTCATCACTCCTCTCTGTCTGATCGATTAGCACTCTATACATCCAAGTGCTAACTCATGATTCTATTATACACCCTTAGAAGAGAATGTCAAGACAAAAACTCAAAAAATTAGCACTCTTTTGCCAAGAGTGCTAAAAATCAGTCTGAAGACCTAGAATCTTACTTCTCATCTACTTAGTATTTCCTTTTAAGTCTGAAAAAACCATAGATTAGATAAGAAATTAAGCAAGTGTATAAAACGAAAATAATAAAGAAAGACTGAGACAAATTTTCTCGATACAAACTCATGCAAACAACAAGACCACCTGAAAAAGTGGCTATACAGGAACGAAGTCTAGACCACATAACTTCCCATCTGAGATCCTTACTCATATAGACTTTCTCCTCTGAAAGTATATCAGAAGTTGGTTTACGAAGAATTAAACAAAAATCTGTTTCTATCAATTCCCAACCGCTATTTCTAAAATCTTGGAGTTCATGCTTATACTTTTTAAGAAATCTAGAATCATAGATATGATAGATGACATCATCTGGTTGGCATCGTTCAAAATAGAAAAAGCCAAACGGTTAGTTCTATATCTCCAACCTTTCAAGTGCATCTCATGTAAATATTCTTCTTCCTTGTCCAAATCAACAATGGTGAAAATCCTAAATTGCTTTTTATTTATCATGACTTTCTCTCCAATTTGAGCATACCTATCTTATCATAAATCATCATAAATCTGATAATTCCTTCTTTTTATGCCCTAACTTCCAGCTAATATAGACAACTATTAACAAAAGGATTAAAGACAAGAAAATATCTAGCCCGACCGCAAGAAAACTCCATAGACCATACGCATTACTTCTATTGAGCAATTTAAGTAAGAATGGTATATGTATGGCTAGCAAAAGTAAAGCAGGTACTAATCGCAGTCTTAAAATGCGATTAACCATAGCTAATTTCCCAGCAGGGTCATTATAGATTTCAAATTCTGCATTCGATTCAATTTCAGAATGTGCTTTTCTAAAATAAGAAAAACTATTAAAGTCTGTAATATGCTCCCAACCACAATCTTTAAATAGTTGTAAATAGGAGGATCTCTCTGATTTTTCCATCGGGTAAAAATCCAACTGATAAGATACTTGTTCCGGCTGACACTTTTCAAAGGTATACTTAACTACAAACAATAAGATAGAATAGCTTACTTTTCTAAGCTTCCAGCCCTTGGCATGCATTTCTCTAAAGTATAGAGCCTCCCTCTCATAATCCGCAATGGTAAAAATTCTATAAACATTTTTCTTTTCCATCATCCTTCCTCCCGACTATTTCTATAGAGCCGTTCAATACGTTTCAATTCAATATCTAAGACTTTTCGTCCCAAGTCTGTGATCTGATAGATTTTTCGTTTTTCCTCTTCCCGGATAAAGGAAATCAAGTCATCCTTTTCCATCTTTGACAAGGTTCCATACATAGTCCCTGGACTAATCAAAACTTGTGAATCAGTCATCTCCTTGACCTTTTGTGTGATACCATATCCATGGTTCTCCTTCTGTAAACAAAACAAGATATAAAAACCTGTTTCAGTCATGGGGAGGTAAACACGCCTGATCTTATCTGTTAATTCCATTTAACCACACCTCCTATTTAATTCGATATATCGCACTTCGTTATATAAAATATATCACAGTTCGATATAAAATGCAAGAAAAAGAGAGAACGATTTCTCGTTCTCTCTTCTTAGACTTTGGCTCTATAATATCTGTAGCGGGTAAAAACCACTATGGAAATTATAGAGCCCTTTTTATATTCTTAATATAAGTCAAGATAATTATCAACTTCCCATTGTGAAACAAAGGTCGCATAGCTAGCCCACTCGATACGTTTGGCTTCAAGGAAGCTAGTGTAGATGTGTTCACCTAGGGCTGCCTTGACCACTTCATCCTCAGTCAAAGCTTTCAAGGCATTATGAAGAGTTGATGGAAGATCAGTGATTCCAGCTTCCTTACGCTCTTCTGCTGTCATGATGTAGATATTTTCTTCGATAGGAGCTGGTGCTTCGATTTTGTTTTCAATACCATGCAAACCAACTTCCAAAAGAACAGCCATAGCGATGTATGGGTTTGCCATGGGGTCCACCGAACGCAACTCAAGACGAGTTCCCATACCACGTGAAGCCGGCACGCGCACAAGTGGCGAACGGTTACGACCAGCCCAAGCAATGTAAACAGGCGCTTCATAACCTGGAACCAAACGTTTGTATGAGTTAACCGTTGGGTTCATGATGGCAGTATAGTTGTAAGCATGCTTAATCAAACCACCCAGGAAATGGTAGGCCGTTTCTGACAACTGCATTCCTTTTGGATCATTTGGATCAAAGAAGGCATTGTTTCCTTCTGCATCAAACAAGGACATATTACAGTGCATACCTGATCCAGCGATACCAAATTTTGGTTTCGCCATAAAGGTTGCGTAAAGACCGTGTTTGCGAGCAATGGTTTTAACAACAAGTTTAAAGATTTGAATCTTGTCACAGGCACGGAGGACTTCATCATACTTGAAGTCAATTTCATGTTGTCCAACCGCAACCTCGTGGTGACTCGCTTCTACTTCAAATCCCATTTTGGTCAAGACATTAACGATTTCACGACGTGTATTGTCCGCAAGGTCAGTAGGCGCCAAATCGAAGTACCCACCCTTGTCATTTACTTCAAGTGTTGGATCTCCATTTTCATCGAGTTTAAAGAGGAAGAATTCTGGTTCTGGACCAAGGTTGAAGGATTTGAATCCTACCTCTTCCATATGACGAAGTGCACGCTTCAGATTACCACGAGGGTCACCTGCAAAGGGTTCGCCTTCTGTTGTATAGACATCACAGATCAAACCTGCAACACTTCCATTTTCATCTCCCCAAGGGAAGACTGTCCATGTATCCAAGTCTGGGTACAAGTACATATCTGACTCATTGATACGTACAAAACCTTCAATAGAAGAGCCATCAAACATGGCTTTGTTTGACAAGACCTTATCTAACTGTTCATCTGTAGCAGGAATTTCGACGTTTTTCATGGTTCCCAGAATATCTGAAAACATGAGACGGATAAAGGTAACATTTTTTTCCTTGACTTCACGACGAATATCTGCAGCTGTGATTGGCATGGGTTTTCTCCTTAATATATATGACTACTTGCGATTGCCTAACCGCGACCAAAGGGTGACCGTACTGAAGCAAAGCGCCCCTGCTGGAGGAGTTCATTGTGAAGTGCACGACGCACTTCCGTCTGACTCACGGCTTTCTTGGACTTCGCCTCGCGTTCAACATATTTTTTCTTAATCGTAGCAATATTATGACCTTCAGAGATATAATCTTTGATTTCAAGCAGACGATCCATGTCATTCAACGAATACATGCGACGGTTCCCTTCGTTTCGATCAGGTTTGATCAACTCTTGATCTTCATAATAACGAATCTGACGCGCCGAGAGATCGGTCAATTTCATAACACTGCCGATAGGAAAAACAGCCATATTTCGGCGAAATTCTCTTTCCTTCATTTACAATTTCCTTCTTCCTGTCTATTATAGTCTAAAAAAAGACAAACGTCAACGAATAATGTCATAAAATGTAACATTATTTTCTTTTTTTCTCCCAAAAGAGTTTCAGTTGCTCAATATCATAATTTACAAGGATTGCGACAAAAACTCCCATAAATGTTTCAAATACACGTGCAAATACGTACAAAAATGTTTCTCCGCTTGGTATTGATAGGGTAATGATTAACATAGCCGCTACACCACCGATAACTCCTGCCTTGTTGTTCATGGCGACATTTGTCATAATGATTAACATGGTGCAAATTGGAACAACTAGTAAGGTTACCCAAAAGGCTCCATGAAATAAAGTGTTTAAGAGGAAAAAGACAAGGGCGTAAAAACCGCCAATACTATTTCCTAAGATACGCGAAGTTCCAAAATGGACACTCTTATCAAAGCTCTCTCGTAAACTGAAGACCGCTGTCAACGCTCCAATTTGAAGCCCCTTCCAGCCAAAAAAACCAAAAATCAAGAGAACTATAAATACGGCAATCCCTGTTTTGAAGGTTCGCATACCAAGCTTGAACTGTGACTTATCAAATTTATATTTTTTAAAATAACTCATAATCTCAACTTTCTACTACCATTTTAACATAAATTAGTTGATTTTATGAGTGAAAATCAATAGGAAGCGTTTTTAATTTCGGGCTATAAAAAAGGGCTCTATAATATCTGTAGTGGGTAAAAACCACTATGGAAATTATGGA
>NZ_JAUMZR010000010.1:0-45573 GCF_030528045.1 Streptococcus sp. | reverse complement strand
TGGTTTATTTGTCTCGCACCTTGCGGAGCGAGACGGACTAATAGTCACATAATAAAAACGGCTAGAGACTCTAACCGTTACAATTCATTTAATAAATACTCAAATAATTCTAAATTGCCATCTTCTTCATTGACCAGGAACTCTGGGTGCCACTGCAAACCGATAATGCGATGCTCATCGATAGACTCAATCGCTTCGATGGTCTGATCTCGAGGATCCACCGCTGTCACACGGAAATTAGGTGCCAGATCTTTGATACTTTGACGATGGACTGAGTTGACCTGACTTTCTTTGCCAAACAACTTAGCCACCACACTTCCTTCTACTGTCTCAATAGAATGAGATGTTCCAAAAGGCAAGCCTTGCCAGTGACCTTCAATTTCTTGGTGGAGAGTGCCGCCAAAAGCAACATTGACCAGCTGAACCCCACGGCAGATTGCCATAATTGGTTTATTCTGACGGAGCGCTTCTTTCAAGAGAGCTAGTTCAAACTCATCGCGTACAAGGTTGTAATCATCACTCTCAATGGTCTTTTTCTCTCCATAAAACTGAGGATGGACATTTTGCCCACCTGTCAAGATGAGTTTGTCAATCATTTCCACATAATCGCGAACAATGGACTCATCCCCTACAGGAATTACTAAAGGAAGACCACCGACTTGACGAATGCTCTCTGCAAATTTACAGGATACAGATGAGTGGATGTTTTTCCCTTCTGCATCTACAGGACATAGATTTGCAGCAACTCCTACAACCGTTCTAGCCATGATGTGTCTCCTTTCGATTTTCTTGCGACAGTCTTATCTTATCACTTCAACCCTTTCCTGTCTAATATGTTTTTTTAAAGACCGTGATAAGTATTTTTTATGGATAAGAAAAAGCTGCCCAATAAGGACAACTTCTTTTTTATTCGAAGACAAATTGATTGTGATACAGTTCTGAGTAGAAACCGCCAAGTTTGAGCAACTCGTGATGATTTCCACGTTCAATAACCTCTCCATCTTTGAGGACAATAATCTGATCGGCATTGAGGATGGTTTTGAGACGATGGGCAATAACAAAACTGGTTCGTCCTGCTACAACGGCCTCCATGGCATGTTGAATCTTGCTTTCTGTTACAGTATCCACATTGGAAGTCGCTTCATCTAAGATTAGGACTTGGGGATCTGTCATCAAGGTTCGGGCGATGGAAATCAATTGTTTCTGACCAGTTGAGAAGATGTTTTGCTCATCATCAATAAGGGTATCATACTTGTCAGGCAAGCTTTCAATGTAGTCATGAATATGAGTTGCCTTGGCAGCTGCTTCGACCATTTCCTGACTGGCATCTGGCACACCAAAGCGGATATTGTCCCGGATCGTTCCACTAAACAAGACCGAATCCTGCAAGACAATCCCGACCTTGCTCCGCAGGCTGTCCAAGTCGTAGTCACGAATGTCTTTGCCATCAAAAGAAATGCTACCTGCATCCACATCGTAGAAACGATTGATGAGGTTCATGATGGTTGTTTTCCCCGAACCAGTCGGACCGACAACTGCTATCATCTGCCCCTTAGGAGCTGAAATGCTGACATCTTTTAAAATCGGCTTGTCTGGCACATAAGAGAAATCAATGTGACTGATTTCAACACCTTCTCGCAATTCCGTAAAGGCAGGTGCATTTCGCGGACGAATCTCTTCTTCTGCATCGAACATTTCTTGGATACGATCCGCTCCAGTAAAGGCCAACTGGAGGTTCCCCCAACTCGCAGCCACCTGGATAATTGGCTGGTAGTACTGCTGAGAAAATTGGGTAAACATGACAATCAAACCTAGGGCCGTCGTTGTTTCGATACTTGGATCGTTCAGCAGGACCGCAGAACCTGCAAAAATAACGATGGCCGTATTGACCAAGCTCATCCCATTCATAACCGGAAAGAGGATGCCTGAGAACATTCTCCCTTTAAAGGTTGCCTTGCGCACACGCTCATTTTGCTCCACAAAGCCTGCTACGATGTCATCTTGAATTCCTTGTACGATAACAGCTTTCTGTCCAGAAATACTCTCGTCCATGTAGGCGTTGAGTTTCCCAACCTCTTTTTGCTGGAGATTGGTGTACTTGCGGGCCATCTTCACGATGAAAACCAACATGAGAAAGGCCACTGGGGTGCTGGCTACTGTTATCAGGGCTAGCGTCACATTTCTTGAAAACATGACAAAAATCAAACCGATGTAAAGAGCAATATTACTCATGACCTGAACTAGGCTTTCGTTGAAGGCTTGAAGGATGTTATCCAAGTCACTCGTAAAGCGAGAGAGGATGTCACCATCCTGATGGTGGTCAAAGAAAGAAACCGTTAAACGAGAAAGTTTTCCAAAAAGGCCCTTACGCATCTCATTTGTTGACTCAGCAATCACACGAGTCATCAAGGTCATGTAAATCAAACTGGATACCACTAAGGCGAGGACAACCAGAGCTAGATTCAGCATCAGAGCTGATAAACTCTGCCAGGCTAGTTCGGAAGTTCCATTTTGATAAGCTAGAACTAGGTTAGCTAGCTCTGTTACTGCTTGACCTGAAAAAACTGGAAAGAGGGCTTGGGCAATCGTCGCAACTGCGACCATCAGAATCACAATGACAAAGGAGAACTTGTAAACTTTAAAATAATTCCAGAAAAATCGTACTATTTTCATTTTATTCCTCCTTCCCCTTTTGTGTTTCGTAGATTTCGCGGTAGATGGCGTTGTTAGCTACCAAATCTGCATGCCGTCCTTCTCCAATCAAGCGCCCTTGATCCAAGACCAAAATCTTGTCCGCATGGACGACTGAACTGATCTTTTGAGCGATGATAATGGTTGTTGTCCCTTTCAGATCTTTATTCAAAGCTTCCTGCACGAGTCTTTCTGACTTGGCATCCAAGGCTGAAGTCGAATCGTCAAAAATCAGGATACGGGGATTGCTGACAATCCCACGGGCAATGGACATCCGTTGCTTTTGTCCACCAGAAAAGTTGGTGCCTCGTTCTTCGACCTGACTCTCAAATTTATTTTCCATACGTCCGATAAATTCACTGGCTTGGGCAATCCGTGCTGCACGTTCCATTTCTGACACACTGGCATTGCCTTTCCCTTGACGAAGATTATCTGCAATGGTTCCGCTAAAGAGAATAGCACGTTGCAAGACAATGGAAACTGTTTTACGTAAGGTTCCCTCGCTGACGTGTCGAATATCCTTGCCACCAATCTTGATAGATCCCTCCTGTGGATCAAAAAGTCGTGGAATTAACTGAGCTAGAGTGGACTTCCCTGCTCCAGTCGCCCCAACCACACCGACCATCTGACCAGGCGCAATTTCAAAGGTTACATTCCTCAGCATAGGCTCATCATCATTAGGATAGGTGAAAGTCACATTTTCAAAAGAGAGACTTCCTTCTAACTCTTCATCTGGGGGATCTTTAAAGGTCATCGCTGGCTCGGTATCTAGAATCTCGCGGATACGACGCAAGGAAATCATGGCACGACTGACAGAATTTCCTAAAAATCCAACCATGACAATGGTAAAGATAATCTGGCTGATATAGTTGATAAAGGAAGCAATAGAGCCCACAACAGATGGATCTGACTGAGCCATGCCTGCCACCAACCAGATAGAGAGGAAGACCGCTCCATAGCCGACTAGCATCATAACAGGTTCTATAACTGAGAAGGCATAACCGATATAAAGATTTTGGCCGAGAAGTTCATCTGAGACTTCGGTAAATTTGTCAAATTGTGCTTTTTCTTGTACAAAGGATTTGACCACGCGCACACCACGTAGATTTTCCTTAGCGATAGCATTGATCCGTTCAAGAAGGGTTTGAAACTTAGCAAATCGTGGTCCCATCATTCCCATCATGATGGCAGTTAGTGCAAAGATTAGGAGCACCATGAGGACAATCACCCACCAAAGTGACGGAAGAGTGTGAACCGCCAAGATAAAGGAACCGATAAAGAGAAGAGGGAGACGGAAAAGAATTTGAAAATCCATCATCACCACGTTCTGAATTTGGTTAATATCATTGGTCATACGGACGACAAGGTTGCCGGCATTAAACTGCTCGATATTGGCATAAGAAAAAGTCTGGATCTTGCGAAAAGCGTCTTCCCGAAGATCCGAAGACACTCCTTGAGCAATGTAGGCTGCAAGTGTCACATTGACCCCACCCGCAACCAGACCGACTAGGGCTACTTCCTATCAGCCAAGCGCCAATACTATAAATAGCCTCATTTTGACCGGCCAACAATGCCTCTAACACCTCTTGCAAATAGCGCGGTTGCAAGAGCGAGCTCGCAACCATCAAGCCTGTCATCATTAGGGATGCCAAGGCCTGCCATTTATAGGTTTTTATTTTTTTAATGAGCATATTTCCTCCTAATAAAATAGATAAAGGGAGCGACATCCTGCGTCAGCTCCTTCTCATTCGTTCATATTGATGCTATTCTAGCAAAAAAGAGGCATCTTGTCAAAGAAGTCTCCTTATTATAAATTAGTGCGCTTTCATCTACAGGTGATGCATGAAAAGGCTTTTTATGGTAAAATGAAAGGAAGAACTCTTACAAGGAGGAAAAGATGAAGAAACAAACCATCGCTGTCTTGGGTCCTGGTTCTTGGGGAACTGCCCTTTCGCAGGTCCTAAACGACAATGGACACGAGGTTCGAATTTGGGGAAATATTTCTGACCAAATTGATGAAATCAATAACCAACATACAAACAAACGCTATTTCAAAGATATCCTACTCGACGAAAAAATCAAAGCCTATCATGATTTAGAAGAAACACTAAAGGATGTGGATGCTGTTTTATTTGTAGTCCCAACAAAAGTAACGAGACTGGTTGCCCAACAAGTAGCAAAGGTGCTCGATCACAAGGTTGTCATCATGCATGCCTCCAAAGGATTGGAACCAGATAGCCACAAACGCCTATCGACTATTCTTGAAGAGGAAATTCCAGCTGACCTTCGTAGTGAAGTCGTCGTTGTTTCAGGACCTAGCCACGCTGAGGAAACGATTGTGCGGGATATTACCTTGATCACTGCAGCCTCTAAAGACCTCGAAACTGCCCAGTACGTCCAAAATCTCTTTAGCAATCACTACTTCCGTCTCTATACTAATACGGATGTTGTCGGGGTTGAAACCGCTGGTGCTCTCAAAAACATCATCGCAGTTGGCGCTGGGGCACTACATGGACTAGGCTTTGGCGACAATGCCAAGGCGGCTATCATTGCCCGTGGCTTAGCTGAAATCACCCGTCTAGGGGTCGCTCTTGGAGCTAACCCTCTGACTTATAGCGGCCTTTCTGGAGTTGGGGATTTGATCGTAACGGGGACATCTGTCCACTCTCGTAACTGGAGGGCCGGTGATGCTCTCGGTCGTGGAGAATCCCTCGCAGACATCGAAGCAAACATGGGTATGGTCATCGAAGGTATTTCAACAACTCGAGCAGCTTACGAGCTGGCTCAGGAATTGGGTGTCTACATGCCAATCACACAGGCTATTTACCGAGTTATCTACGAAGGTGTCAATATCAAAGAAGCAATCACTGACATCATGAGCAATGAATTTAAAGCAGAAAACGAATGGTCGTAGACCCTTATAGAAAGGAACATCATGAAACAAAAAGTCAGAAAAGCAGTCATCCCAGCCGCTGGATTGGGAACTCGCTTCCTCCCAGCAACTAAGGCCTTGGCCAAGGAAATGTTGCCAATCGTAGACAAGCCAACTATCCAGTTTATCGTTGAAGAAGCCCTCAAGTCTGGAATCGAAGATATCTTGGTTGTTACAGGTAAGTCAAAACGTTCCATCGAGGACCATTTTGATTCAAACTTCGAATTGGAATACAACCTTAAAGAAAAAGGAAAAACAGATCTTTTGAAGCTGGTTGATGAAACAACTGGCATGCGTCTGCATTTTATCCGCCAAACGCATCCACGTGGTCTCGGCGATGCTGTTTTACAAGCCAAGGCTTTCGTTGGAAACGAACCTTTTGTCGTTATGCTTGGTGATGACTTGATGGATATCACGAACGAAAAGGCTGTTCCACTTACCAAACAACTCATGGATGACTACGAGCGTACCCACGCCTCTACTATCGCTGTCATGCCAGTCCCACACGACGAAGTATCTGCTTATGGGGTTATTGCTCCGCAAGGCGAAGGAAAAGACGGTCTTTACAGTGTTGAAACCTTCGTTGAAAAACCTGCACCAGAGGATGCTCCTAGCGACCTTGCTATCATCGGACGCTACCTCCTCACACCTGAAATTTTCCAAATCCTCGAAAACCAAGCTCCAGGTGCAGGAAATGAAATTCAGCTGACAGATGCAATCGATACCCTCAATAAAACACAACGTGTGTTTGCTCGTGAGTTCAAAGGGGCTCGTTACGATGTTGGAGACAAGTTTGGCTTTATGAAAACTTCCATCGACTACGCTCTCAAACACCCACAGGTCAAAGACGACTTGAAAGACTACCTCATCCAACTTGGGAAAGAGTTAGCTGGGGGAGAATAAAAGAACCGTTCATATAAAAAAGAACTAGGATAGTTAATTATCCCAGTTCTTTTTATTTTGTATTGCTATCATCCCGAACATATATACTCTCAAAAGGAAATCGTATTTCTCGGTTAATCTACTAACAAGCTCCACCGAATTGATCTCGAATTCTATGAAAGCGCTACGATATTATTTGTTTTTTTCTAAAAATAGGAGTACAATGAGTTAGTATAATAAAATAAAAAGCACCGAATCGGTGCGCACTTTTTCAAGTTGTGTACGGACGAAGCCTTATTTTAACTTTGCTGTGTTGTTTCGAATAATTCCAACAACCTTATTGTACTATACTTGTCAAAAATTATCAAGTGAAATGTAAATCATTTTATAGATACGACAAAAAGATAGTTTGTCCTCATTTGAAACAATACAGTCCTAAAACTAAAATATAACTTATAATCAATTTTAGCACATTTTTACCGATACTTCATCATTATTCTATTGAAATTTTTAGTTAGAATGATACAATTAAATAAAGTTATATTTTAAGGAGATTATTTTGAAAAAGTTCAAATTCACTAAAGATAATTTAGCTATTCTAACTGAGACTTAATCAAAGCTCTCATTTCTTAATTTTAAAATTATAACTTAATACAACGGAGGTTTTTATACATGGAAAACAAAAATTACTCTATCGGACTTGATATTGGTACTAACAGCGTCGGATGGAGCGTTATCACTGACGATTATAAAGTCCCGTCGAAAAAGATGAAAGTTCTGGGTAATACCGATAAACGATTTATCAAGAAAAATCTCATCGGGGCTCTATTGTTTGATGAGGGAACTACTGCTGAGGCTAGACGCCTTAAACGAACTGCACGTCGTCGCTATACTCGCCGAAAAAATCGTCTTCGCTATCTTCAAGAAATCTTTGCTGAGGAAATGAGCAAGGTAGATAGCAGTTTCTTTCATCGATTGGATGACTCCTTTTTAATTCCTGAGGATAAAAGAGGGAGTAAATACCCTATTTTTTCTACCTTGGCAGAAGAAAAAGAATACCATAAGCAATTTCCAACTATCTATCATTTGAGAAAGCAATTAGCAGATTCAAAAGAAAAAACTGACTTGCGCTTGATTTATCTAGCATTAGCTCATATGATTAAATATCGCGGGCATTTTTTATACGAAGATACATTTGATATTAAAAACAATGATATCCAAAAAATCTTTAGCGAATTTATAAGCATTTACGATAATACCTTTGAAGGAAGTTCACTTAGTGGACAAAATGCACAAATAGAAGCAATTTTTACTGATAAAATTAGCAAATCTGCAAAGAGAGAACGCGTTCTAAAACTCTTTCCTGACGAAAAGTCCACTGGTCTCTTTTCAGAATTTCTCAAGCTAATTGTTGGAAATCAAGCTGACTTCAAGAAACATTTTGACTTAGGAGAAAAAGCTCCGCTACAATTTTCTAAAGATACCTATGATGAGGATTTGGAAAACTTGCTCGGACAAATTGGAGATGACTTTACTGATCTTTTCTTAGTTGCCAAAAAACTCTATGATGCTATTCTTCTATCAGGCATTTTGACTGTCACAGATCCTTCAACCAAGGCTCCATTATCAGCATCTATGATTGAGCGCTATGAAAATCACCAAAAAGACTTGGCAGCTTTAAAACAATTCATCAAAAACAATCATCCAGAAAAATATGATGAAGTTTTTTCTGACCAATCTAAAGATGGGTATGCTGGATATATCGATGGTAAGACCACACAAGAAGCATTTTACAAATATATCAAAAATCTTCTCTCTAAATTCGAAGGAACAGATTATTTCCTTGAGAAAATTGAACGTGAAGATTTCTTGAGAAAACAACGCACTTTTGATAATGGTTCTATTCCTCATCAAATTCATCTTCAAGAAATGAATGCCATTCTCCGTCGGCAAGGAGAACATTATCCATTTCTGAAGTACAATAAAGAAAAGATAGAGAAAATCTTAACCTTCCGTATTCCTTATTACGTTGGACCATTGGCTCGTGGCAATCGTGATTTTGCTTGGCTTACTCGAAATTCTGACCAAGCAATCCGACCTTGGAATTTTGAGGAGATTGTTGATAAGGCAAGCTCTGCAGAAGAATTCATCAATAAGATGACTAACTATGATTTGTATTTACCAGAGGAAAAAGTTTTGCCTAAGCACAGTCTCTTGTATGAAACATTTGCTGTCTATAATGAATTAACAAAAGTAAAATTTATTGCGGAAGGATTGAGAGACTATCAATTCCTTGATAGTGGGCAGAAGAAGCAAATTGTCAATCAATTATTCAAAGAGAAAAGAAAAGTAACCGAAAAAGACATCATTCATTATCTACACAATGTTGATGGCTACGATGGAATCGAACTAAAAGGAATTGAAAAACAATTTAACGCTAGTCTTTCTACTTACCATGATTTGCTCAAGATTATCAAGGATAAGGAGTTTATGGATGACCCTAAAAATGAAGAGATTCTTGAAAATATCGCCCACACGCTAACTATCTTTGAAGATCGTGAGATGATTAAGCAACGCCTTGCTCAATATGACTCTCTCTTTGATGAAAAAGTCATCAAGGCACTAACTCGTCGACATTATACTGGTTGGGGAAAACTCTCTGCCAAGCTGATTAACGGTATCTGTGATAAACAAACTGGCAAAACGATTCTTGATTATCTGATTGATGACGGTAAAATCAATCGCAACTTTATGCAGTTAATCAATGATGACGGACTTTCCTTCTTCAAAGAAATTATCCAAAAAGCACAAGTGGTTGGCAAGACAGATGATGTGAAGCAAGTCGTCCAAGAACTCCCAGGAAGCCCTGCCATTAAAAAGGGAATTTTACAAAGTATCAAGATTGTTGATGAACTTGTCAAGGTTATGGGCCGTGCTCCTGAGTCCATTGTGATTGAGATGGCACGAGAAAATCAGACAACTGGCAGAGGGAAAAAGAATTCTCAACAAAGATATAAGCGCATTGAAGATTCACTGAAAATATTAGCATCTGGACTTAACTCCAAAATTCTGAAAGAACATCCGACAGATAATATTCAACTTCAGAATGACCGTCTCTTCCTTTACTATCTCCAAAATGGGAAGGATATGTACACTGGGGAACCTCTTGACATCAACCAACTGAGCAGCTGCGACATTGACCACATCATCCCTCAGGCCTTTATAAAGGACGATTCGCTCGATAACCGTGTCTTGACTAGTTCAAAAGAGAATCGTGGCAAATCAGATAATGTTCCAAGTTTAGAAGTCGTTCAAAAAAGAAAAGCTTTTTGGCAACAATTGTTGGATTCCAAATTGATTTCAGAGCGCAAATTTAATAATTTAACCAAGGCTGAACGTGGCGGGCTAGATGAGCGAGATAAAGTTGGCTTTATCAAACGCCAACTAGTTGAAACACGACAGATCACAAAACATGTTGCTCAGATCTTGGATGCTCGCTATAATACAGAAGTGAATGAGAAGGATAAGAAGAACCGTACCGTCAAAATCATCACTTTGAAATCCAATCTAGTTTCCAACTTCCGTAAAGAATTTAGGTTATACAAGGTACGGGAAATCAATGACTACCACCATGCACATGATGCCTACTTAAATGCAGTAGTGGCTAAGGCTATCCTTAAAAAATATCCTAAACTCGAGCCTGAATTTGTCTATGGTGAGTATCAAAAGTACGACCTTAAGAGATACATCTCAAGATCTAGAAATCCTAAAGAAGTCGAAAAAGCAACTGAAAAGTATTTCTTCTACTCAAACTTGTTGAACTTCTTTAAAGAAGAGGTGCATTACGCAGACGGAACTATCGTAAAAAGAGAGAATATCGAATACTCCAAGGATACTGGAGAAATCGCTTGGAATAAGGAAAAAGATTTCGCAACCATCAAAAAAGTACTTTCCTATCCACAGGTGAATATTGTGAAGAAGCGAGAGGTGCAAACAGGTGGTTTCTCTAAAGAGTCCATTCTTCCTAAAGGAAATTCTGACAAGCTAATCCCTCGAAAAACAAAGAATATTCTTTGGGAAACTACTAAATATGGGGGATTTGATAGCCCTGTTATCGCCTATTCGATCTTGCTCATTGCCGATATCGAAAAAGGAAAAGCGAAAAAACTGAAGACTGTCAAAACTCTAGTTGGTATCACGATTATGGAAAAAGCCGCTTTTGAGGAGAATCCAATAACTTTCCTTGAAAATAAAGGCTATCATAATGTCCGTAAAGAAAACATCCTCTGCCTACCTAAGTATAGTTTATTTGAACTGGAAAATGGTCGCAGACGACTACTTGCAAGTGCAAAAGAACTTCAAAAAGGCAATGAAATAGTACTTCCAGTGTACTTAACAACCTTGCTCTACCATTCTAAAAATGTCCATAAACTAGACGAACCAGAACATTTAGAATATATCCAGAAACACCGAAATGAATTTAAGGATTTGTTAAATCTTGTATCTGAGTTCTCTCAAAAATATGTCCTCGCAGATGCAAATCTAGAGAAAATCCAGAACTTATATGCAGACAATGAGCAAGCAGATATAGAAATTCTAGCAAATTCGTTTATCAATTTGTTGACCTTTACTGCTTTGGGTGCTCCTGCTGCCTTTAAATTTTTTGGAAAAGATATTGATCGGAGACGGTACACAACTATATCTGAAATCCTCAACGCCACCCTCATCCACCAATCCATCACTGGTCTTTACGAGACTCGGATTGACTTAAGCAAACTGGGAGAAGACTAATGGGATGGAGAACCGTTGTTGTCAATACGCACTCTAAGCTCTCCTACAAGAACAATCACTTGATTTTTAAAGATGCCTCTCGGACAGAGTTGATTCACCTGTCCGAGGTGGACATCCTACTTTTAGAGACGACGGATATCGTTCTCTCCACTATGCTGATTAAACGTTTGGTGGATGAAAATATTCTAGTCATCTTTTGTGATGACAAACGCTTGCCAACGGCATACTTAATGCCCTACTACGGTCGGCACGATTCCAGTTTGCAACTCTCTCGGCAAATTGCTTGGAATGAAGATGTAAAGGCGGAAATCTGGACAACCATCATTGCACAAAAAATTCTCAATCAGGCTTTTTATCTAGGGAGTTGTGGTTTTCTGGAAAAGAGCCAGTCAATCATCGATCTCTATCATGGGTTGGATTTATTTGATCCTAGCAATCGTGAGGGTCATGCTGCTCGGATTTATTTTAACACCTTGTTTGGAAATGATTTTAGCCGTGAACAAGATAATGATGTCAATGCTGCCTTGGACTATGGTTACACTTTTATTTTGAGTATGTTTGCGCGTGAAATTGTGTTGTCTGGTTGTATGACTCAGTTTGGATTGAAACACGCTAACCAGTTTAATCAATTCAACCTCGCTAGCGATATTATGGAGCCTTTCCGTCCGATTATTGACCGAATCGTCTATGAAAATCGAAACAGTTCTTTTGTCAAAATCAAACGAGAGCTTTTTACTATTTTCTCAGATACCTTCCACTACAATGGCAAAGATATGTACCTGTCCAATATCGTCAGTGACTATACTAAGAAAGTCATCCAAGCTCTCAATCAACCGGAGAAAGGAGTTCCTGAGTTTAGGATATGAGTTATCGATATATGCGTATGATTTTAATGTTTGATATGCCGGTTGATACTATAGAGGAACGCAAGGCCTATCGGAGATTTCGTAAGTTCCTCATAGATGAAGGATTTATCATGCACCAATTCTCCATCTATAGCAAGCTCTTGCTCAATAACTCTGCTAATAACGCCATGATTGAACGCCTTAAGACGCACAATCCTAAAAAAGGGAACATCACTCTCTTAACCGTTACAGAAAAGCAGTTTTCTCGCATGATTTACTTAAATGGTGAGCGAAATACTAGCGTAGCAAACTCCGATGCACGTTTAGTTTTTCTAGGAGAGGAGCCTAGAGATGAAGATTAATTTCCCATTATTGGATGAACCATTAGCTATTGAAAATGCAACTTTTTTGGTTCTGGAAGACCAGTTTACCTTTTCAACTATCGTCAAGCAGTTCTACCAGTACACTGATGATGGAGAGTTAAAGTTGTTTAATAGAAATCTAAAAGCTCTGAAAGAATCTGAATTACTAGTGATAACGGATGTCTTAGGATACAATCTAAACTCACCTGCTATGCTCAAGCTGATACATGCAGATCTTGAAAATCAGCTTAATGACAAGCCAGAAGTCAAATCCATGGTTGAAAAACTGGTAGCTACGATTACAGAATTGTTAGCATTTGAGTGCTTAGAAAATGAACTAGACCTAGAGTACGACGAAATCACCATTCTAGAGTTGATCGATGCTCTAGGAGTCAAAGTTGAAACTCTGAGTGATACACCTTTCGAAAAGATGCTAGAAATTGTCCAAGTTTTTAAATATCTTTCCAAAAAGAAACTCCTTGTCTTCATCAATGCGACCGCCTATCTATCAAAGGATGAGTTGGTAAATCTGATAGAGTATATCCAACTCAATCAACTAAAGGTTTTATTTATCGAACCTCGAAAAGTCTATGATTTTCCTCAATATGTGCTGGATCAAGACTATTTCTTGAACCCTGAAAATATGGTATAATAAGGTAACAATTGGAACCTGACGAGCTGAAGTCTGGCTGGGACGAATGGCGCGATTACGAAATTTCGTGAGAAAAATTTTTCTACGAGGTTTTAGAGCTGTGTTGTTTCGAATGGTTCCAAAACTTATCATTGCATTTCTTACAACTTGCTTGTGTTTTAGAGCTGTGTTGTTTCGAATGGTTCCAAAACTTAGGAGTTGCCGATTTGTACTCAACTACGTTTTAGAGCTGTGTTGTTTCGAATGGTTCCAAAACTTAGAAAACTATTTGATAGTTCGCCTTATTGTTTTAGAGCTGTGTTGTTTCGAATGGTTCCAAAACTTCTATCTCAGCAATCCAACTAGCATTAGAGTTTTAGAGCTGTGTTGTTTCGAATGGTTCCAAAACTTTATCACGGGTTTTCTCAAGGCTTGGAAGGTTTTAGAGCTGTGTTGTTTCGAATGGTTCCAATATACAATAAAAGCTACTCAAAAAATGAGTAGCTTTTTAACTATTCCCCCCTACACATAGCTCATTCCCTTATAGCAAAGGAAAACGGCTAGTGCGATAAAAAGCACAGTTGCTCCGATTCGCTGGGTAGTACTGTACATCCTTCTCTCCCATTTAACTGGAAAAATAACTGCTAGAAAAGCACCTCCTACTGCCCCACCAATATGCCCAGCTAGGCTGATTCCTGGAATCAGAATACTTCCAATGATATTGATCACGAAAAGCGTCAGGTAGGATTGCCCCAACTGCTGGATATAGGGGCTGCGAGTCGCGTAGCGCAAAACGATAATCGCAGCAAATAATCCATAGAGAGAAGTGGAGGCACCTGCTGCTAGGACTTTCGGTGTGAAAGCAAAAACAAAGAGATTGCCCATCATTCCTGATAAGAGATAGAGAAAAAAGAACTGCTTAGAACCGAAAATCTCCTCCACCTGTCGTCCAAGAAAGTAGAGCGAAATCATATTGACAATAAAATGCTCCCATCCGATATGCACAAATATAGCCGAAAAAAGGCGCCAAATCTGCTCAGGGAACAGGCGAATGATCGGTCCATACATGGCTCCAAACTGAAGCAAGGTATCTGCTCGTTCAAAATTTAAACCTGTAAGAACCAACATCAAGAGAAATACCAATGCTGTCACTAGGAGGAAGAAACTAGTCACAGGATAACGTTTATCAAAGATTTCCTTCATCTATTAGCACCTCCTGAACAGGAATATCATGGTCTTCCAAGTTAAACTCCTGAAGTTGACAAGGATAGATTGTACTCATGGTGTACCCAGCAAAATGTTCTAGATAGCGGTCGTAGTATCCTCCACCATATCCGATCCGATAGCCCTCTGTTGTAAAAGCTAAGCCCGGAACATGGATTAAATCAATCTGAGACGGATCCACAACTTCCAAGTCTCCTTTCGGTTCCAGTAAATCAAAGGAAGTTTTTACCAACTGCTGCGGATGATAGACCACAAACTCCATGCGCCCCTTGGAATAGGTTTTGGGTATCAAAACCTTCTTGCCGTCCTTCAGCGCCTGCTCAATCAGTTCTTGCGTTTGAAATTCATGCGGAAAGGAGAGATAAGTTGCGATGACCTTAGCTTCTTGGTAAAAGGGATGATGTAATAAACGCTCGGTTAAAGCTCGATCCATAGCCTGTTTTTGCTCCTGAGATAGAGTCTTCATTTCTTGCAAAATTTTCTTGCGTAGTTCTGCTTTCATAGACAATTCCTCTACTCTGCTGCCTTCTTTTTCAGGAAACTAGAGACCGCATCTACCCCAATGGCTAAGGCTTCTTCCTTAGGGCTCATCTGAGGGTGATGAAGGGCATAAGGACTATCAATACCTAGCCAAAACATAACGCCATCTACCTTCGAAAGGAGATAACCAAAGTCCTCACCCGTCATAGCAGGCTCGATATCAATCAACTCGACTCCGTCTTTCTCTTCAAAAAAGTCCATCAGTTCACGCGCCAAGGCTGGATTGTTCTCAACAGGTAGGTAGCCTCCTTGTTTGAGTTCTACTTCGACTTCCATATCAAATGCTGCTGCAACCCCTTCTGCGACTGTCTTGACTCTTTTTTGTACCAAGAGGCTCATTTCCTGAGTCAAGGCACGAATGGTTCCGTGTAAAAAGGCTGTATCTGTAATGACATTGTTGGTTGTTCCAGCTTGGAAAACACCAAAGGTCACCACCGCTCCCTCGATTGGATTGACATTGCGGCTAACAACTGACTGTACCTGTGTCACAAAGTAACTAGCAGCCACCAAGGCGTCATTGGCTTCATGCGGAAAGGCTGCGTGTCCTCCTTTTCCTTTGAAACGAACCTTCACCTCACAAGTCCCTGCAAAGAGTGTATGGGTGTTGGTCGCAATCTGTCCAACCTTCAAATCCGGACGAACATGGAGACCATAAAACTGGTCTGGCAACCAATCTCCAAAAGCACCATCCTCATACATGAGCATACCACCAGCTTCATTTTCTTCAGCAGGCTGAAATAGGAAGAGCAGATTATTCTTGGGTTGCTCCTCAAGGGCGCGTTCGAGACAGCCCAAGGCAATGGTCATATGAAAGTCATGCCCACAAGCATGCATGCGACCTTGATGCTGAGAAGAAAAAGGCAGTCCTGTTTGTTCGACGATAGGCAGGCCATCAATGTCTGTTCGCCAACCAATGGTTCGTTCCGGCTGACTTCCCTGCAGGTAGACCAAAATCCCTGTCCGCCAAGTTCGAATTTGAACAAAATCCTTGCCCGTAGTCAATTTTTCAATCACATCCAGCAAATAAGCCTGAGTCTTGAACTCTTCCAAGCCAATCTCTGGAATCTGGTGTAAATCTCGTCTAGTCTGAATCAAATCTAACATCTATCTGTCCTCCTATATAGCAGAAAGAGGCTGGAAAAAGGGTTCCGCCTCTTTTTTACTTTTACAATTACAAGGTACGAAGCGCATCCTCTAGCGCTGTTTTTTGTTGAGTTTGGGCATCAATCTCTTTGATAATGCGAGCTGGAACACCTGCTACCACCACGTTTTCTGGGACATCTTGGGTAACGATAGCTCCTGCTGCGACAACTGAACCACTACCGATTTGAACTCCTTCGATAACCACTGCATTGGCACCGATAAGAACATTGTCTCCAACACGGACTGGTTCAGCACTAGCTGGCTCAATTACACCTGCCAAAACTGCACCTGCACCAACGTGACTGTTTTTCCCAACGATAGCGCGACCACCAAGGATGGCACCCATGTCAATCATGGTTCCTGCACCGATTTCAGCACCGATATTGATAACAGCTCCCATCATGATAACAGCATTGTCACCAATTTCCACCTGGTCACGGATAATAGCACCTGGCTCGATACGAGCATTGATAGCACGTTTGTCTAGCAAAGGAACTGCAGAATTACGAGCATCTTGCTCGACAACATAATCTTGATTTTCTACTAAACCTTCAAGAAGCGGAGCGACATCCTTCCAGTCTCCGAATAAAACATTTCCTAGTTTGACAACAGAGCTAGGCACAGCAGTTGCGAGTTGTCCTTCAAAGGTTACTTTAACACTGGTTTTCTTTTCAGCATTGGCGATAAATTGGATAATTTCTTGAGCGTTCATTTTTGTAGCAGTCATAGGTGCCTCCTGGTTCGTTATAATGATACCTATTCTACCAAAAAAGGCTTCAAATTTGAAGCCTCAACTATCAAATAATCATCTTTACCTGGCTTGTTTTGCTTCTTCTACAGATAAAAAAATCATCGGAATGATAATCAACACCATAGCCAAGGCCAAAAAACCATCCATGACCAATCCCAGAAAAAGAACACTTAATAAAGCTGAAGAAAGCGGTTCGCTAGCACTCACAACCGATACAACCAGCGGGGAAACGAGTGACACAGCCTTCATAGATAGGAAGAAAGCAAAAGCAGTACCAAACACGGCAATCGTCAGACAAATCAGCACACTTACTAAATCCACTTGAAAACTTATCTGATAAATAGGGTAGAGGAAATTACTAAAGAGCCCTGCCAGAATCATCCCCCAACCAACAGTCGGAACGAAACCGTAGCGCCGTGCAAAGCGTTGGGGAAGGATAACATTAAACATAACACCTACTGCACTGAGCAAACCTGTCACTAGAGCCAAAGGTGTCATGGATAACTGGGACAAATCCCCTTTTGTAGCCATCAAAAAAACACCTAGCATGGCAATCAAAACATAGAAAACAGCTGTAATCGAAGCTTTCTTCTGGTAAATGATTCGATTGTAAAACAGGATAAAAACTGGGCTGATAAATTGCAAAATGGTCGCCGTCGTCGCATTGGAATATTCAACGCAGAGATAAAAGAAAAACTGCACAGAAAAAATACCTAGAATAGTATAGGCTAAAAAAGGTAGATAATTTTTCTTATCACGCCAGATGTCCAACAAGCGGCTACGCAACTGAAAAGCAGATAAACCTAAAACCAAACTCCCCGCCACTAGTAAACGCATAGATGTTATCCATCCAGAAGACACTGGATAATGAGTGAAAAAATACTCTCCTAAAATCCCACAAATCCCCCAGATTAGGCCTGAGAGTAGCGAGTATACTGTTCCCTTAACAATCTTTTTCTGATAATGATTCATATTATTATTGTAACACGAAACCAACAAAGAAAAAAGTAGCAACAAGGAGAAATTACTAACCTTGCTACTACTCTTTCTTAACGATTAAATAGACGTGAACGTCCTGATGAACCACTTTGAGTATTTCCACTCGAACTTGAACTTCCAGAGCTACTGCTTGAACTTGAGCTTGGAGGAGTCACTGCTGGAACGCTTCCTAGAATATTCTTCCATGCGTTCAGATAATCTGCATCGCTTCCTCCAATAGCAAAGCGATAGGTGGTCACTGGGGCGCCTTCCTTAGTCGCCCAGTAGCTCGTTACTGTTGATCCAGAAACTTCTATTTCTTTCCCATTGATGGAAACCTTGCCTGGTTTTTGCCCTGTAGATCGGAGAACTTGCGACTTGGTCACACTTGGATCCAGATTAAAGCGCTCATTCCCCCATATTCCAGGTTCAGCTTGCTGGATAGCATTGACCAAGTGGGCCATATAGTTGGCATTGCGGTAGTGGCCTGCTCCTTTGGCTAGTGGTCGGTTGTCATCGTGACCTAACCAGCCACCCAAAGTCAAGCGAGGTGTAGAAAGCATGAGCCACATATTTTCATCTTCATTGGTCGTACCAGTTTTTCCGATCCAGTCAGCACGAGCTAGGGATGGATTGATAGTCGTCAAATCCGTCTGGAAACTTGAAGTAATCCGAGATGAAATGACATCTCGAAGGAGACTTTGCATGATGGTTGCTGTCGCTTTTGAATAAACTTGGACAGGCTCATCCTTGTGCTCGTATACCAGTCGGCCATCCGTTGACTCGATCTTCGCGATCATATGTTTCTTATGGTAAACTCCATTGTTGGCCAGAGTTTGATACCCGTTGGTATGCTGGGCAACTGTAACGTCAATCCCTCCACCCATCGGTAAACTTTCAATCCCATATTCTGGGATTTCGTAACCCATTTTTTCCATATAGCCTTTGACATCAACACCCTTCTCTCGAAGCGTACGATAAGTCCAGTAGGCCGGGATATTCCATGAGTAGTTAAGGGCTTCTCCCAATGTCATCATGCCTGTACCAGGACTATTGACATACATGATAGGATTTCCATTTGAAAAGTTGGTAGGATAGTTTGATAAGATACTTGCGCTTCCCATCAAACCTTGGTCAATAGCGATACCATAGGCCAATATAGGTTTTGTGGTTGAAGCTGGAGAACGCTTGGTATCGATAGCGTGATTGTTCTGATTTTCTTGATAATTACGGCCACCAACAAATCCAAGGATAGCTCCCGTTTGGTTGTCCATGAGGACATTCCCCACCTCAGGCTGGCCTGTTGAATCATCTAGCAGGTAGCCGTAGGTCGCAACCGCATTTTGCATCGCAGCATGAACATTTTTATTGATAGTTGTCGTAATCTTATATCCACCATTTTCGATTTCCTTGGTGGCTAGATCACGATAGGATTTCTGAATGGACTCATTCTTTAACTCTTGCGCAGAGACATTATCTCGTTGGACAAGGTAGTCGTACATGCGGTCAGTAGCTTCTGCCAAGGTTGCATAGTAGAGATAGTCACGCGAAGTACCACTAACACTACCTGATGGTAGGAAGTCTTTCTTAAAGTCATAATCTTTGTACTTATCGTAGTCTTCCTGACTTAGAGCTCCTGTCCTGTACATGTTGTAGAGGACATCCTTGGCACGCTTGATTCCTAAAGCCATGTCCTCATCACTCTTCATACTACCATCAGATTCATAAGGAGAATAACTGATTGGACTCTGTGGCAATCCTGCGATAAAGGCAGCTTGAGGGACCGTTAAATCCGAAGCATTGACACCAAAGATTCCTTCTGCAGCCTGCTGGGCACCTGCAATATTTTGGCCTTTATGATTGCGACCAAAAGGAGCTATGTTAAGGTAGGTTGTCAAAATCTCATCCTTACCCATGGCCCGCTCTAAAGCAAGAGCATCAATAATCTCTTTAGCCTTACGAGCTAGAGTTGGAGCATCCCCCACTACTTGTTGCTTGATGACCTGCTGGGTCAAGGTCGAACCACCACTAGACGAGCCTAGACCGACAAAGGTTCCCAAGGTCGCACGAATAACGGCCTTAGGCACAACTCCCTTGTGCTCATTGAAATGCTCGTCCTCTGTCGCAACAATGGCTTTCTTAAGGTTATCTGAGATAGCATCTGAAGCGACTGAAGTGCGCAACAAATCACCCTCGATCGAGGCAATGGTACTGCCGTCAGAATAAGTGATTTCTGAGATAGAGGCAATATCCTTCACTTGCTTGACCAACTCTTCTGCTTGAGGTACCTGGGCCTTGTCAAATAGAGCGACTCCATAACCCATAGCCACACCAGCGCCAAACAGTCCACCGATAAAACCTAAGATAAAGAGAGTATTAAAGGCTATTTTAAACCCACTCAAAACCTTAGCAAAAATAGACCCTGCCCTTCTAACTTTATCAGAAGAAGTCCCCTTTTTACTGTTTTTCTTATTAGCTAGTTTTTCTGCTAGTCTTTTCTTCCATTTTGCAATTCGTTGCATTAGCTGCTGGAAAAAATGCAACATTTTTGTTTTTAATTCATTAATTCTTTCTTTCATGAATGTCCTCGCTTTCTCTATTATACCATAAAAGGGAAACTTTCAATAAAATAGCCACTTTCTTCCCTATTCCACTAGGCTATTAATCAAGTTTGTGATACAATAGGTAGAAACAATATTTTATAAAGGAGAAAAGACACATGCACATTTTTGATGAGCTAAAAGAGCGTGGTTTGATTTTTCAAACGACTGATGAAGAAGCTTTGCGTAAAGCCCTAGAAGAAGGTCAAGTTTCTTATTATACTGGCTACGATCCAACTGCTGACAGCCTTCACCTCGGTCACCTTGTTGCAATCTTGACTAGTCGTCGTTTGCAACTAGCAGGTCACAAACCTTATGCGCTCGTTGGCGGTGCTACAGGTCTCATCGGAGATCCGTCCTTCAAAGATGCTGAGCGTAGTCTCCAAACAAAAGACACAGTAGAGGGCTGGGTCAAGTCTATCCAAGGACAACTTTCTCGTTTTCTTGACTTTGAAAATGGTGAGAATAAAGCTGTCATGGTCAACAACTACGACTGGTTTGGCAGCATCAGCTTCATTGACTTCCTCCGTGATATCGGGAAATACTTCACTGTCAACTACATGATGAGCAAGGAGTCTGTTAAAAAACGGATAGAAACAGGGATTTCTTACACAGAGTTTGCCTACCAAATCATGCAAGGATACGACTTCTATGTCCTAAATCAAGACCACAATGTTACCCTGCAAATCGGTGGTTCTGACCAGTGGGGAAATATGACTGCTGGTACTGAATTGCTTCGTCGTAAGGCTGACAAGACTGGTCACGTAATTACTGTTCCACTGATTACAGATGCAACTGGTAAGAAATTTGGTAAATCAGAAGGAAACGCAGTCTGGCTCAATCCTGAAAAGACTTCTCCATACGAAATGTACCAATTCTGGATGAATGTTATGGACGCTGACGCTGTTCGCTTCTTGAAGATTTTTACCTTCTTGTCACTGGACGAGATTGAAGACATCCGTAAACAATTTGAAGCAGCCCCACACGAACGCTTGGCTCAAAAAGTCTTGGCTCGTGAAGTCGTGGCTCTTGTTCACGGAGAAGAAGCTTACAAAGAAGCCCTCAACATCACTGAGCAACTCTTTGCAGGAAACATCAAAAATCTTTCTGTTAAAGAACTCAAACAAGGACTTCGTGGAGTGCCAAACTACCAAGTACAAGCAGACGAAAACCACAATATCGTAGAACTCCTTGTGTCATCTGGTGTTGTTAACTCAAAACGCCAAGCCCGTGAAGACGTCCAAAATGGAGCTATCTACGTCAACGGCGACCGCATTCAAGACCTTGACTATGTCTTGAGTGACACAGATAAGTTGGAAAACGAACTAACTGTTATTCGCCGCGGGAAGAAAAAATACTTCGTTCTTACATACTAAAAAAGCAGACTGGAGGCATTTGCCATCCAGTCCTTTTTTTGCTAGACTAAAACTATGAATACAAACCTCAAACCAAAACTCCAGCGCTTTGCTGCCGCAACTGCCTTTGCCTGCCCCATCTGTCAAGAAAATCTGACCTTGGTCGAAACCAGTCTCAAGTGTAGCAAGCGTCATTCTTTTGATTTATCAAAATTTGGCTATGTTAATCTGGCTCCTCAAATCAAGCAATCTGCCAACTACGACAAGGAAAACTTCCAAAACCGCCAAGAAATCCTAGAAGCTGGATTTTATCAGGATATTTTAGAAGGCATCTTGGGCATACTAGCCACTAAACCATCCGCAAAAACAGTCTTGGATATCGGTTGTGGCGAAGGCTTCTACTCTCGCAAACTCCAAGAAAGTCATCCTGACAAAACTTTCTACGCCTTTGATATTTCTAAAGATTCCGTTCAAATCGCTGCCAAGAGCGAACCCAACTGGGCGGTCAACTGGTTTGTTGGAGACCTGGCTCGCCTCCCTATAAAAGACGCCAGCATGGATAGCCTGCTTGATATCTTTTCCCCTGCCAACTATGGGGAATTTCGTCGCGTTTTATCCAAAGATGGGATCTTGATCAAGGTCATCCCAACTGAAAATCACCTCAAAGAAATCCGTCAAATGGCGCAGGACCAGCTGACAAAGAAGGATTATTCTAATCAAGATATCAAGGAACATTTCCAGGAACACTTCAGCATCCAATCTCGTCAGATTGCTTCCTTAACAAAACCTATCACAGCAGAGCAACGCCAAGCTCTGCTTGCCATGACTCCTCTCCTCTTTCACGTTGATCAAACCAAGATTGACTGGAGCCAGTTGACTGAGATTACCATCGAAGCAGAGATTTTAGTTGGGAAAGCAGTGTAAGCCTGCATTTAATAAGATATAAACCCCATATCTCAAAAGAGGTATGGGGTTTTAAAAGTGCAGCTCTACTCTTGATAACTCTACTTAGATTAATTCAGTAAATAGCTACCGAATCCCTTTAGTATTTTATTTACAAGTCTACTGTAGCTAGCTATTCTTTCATTTCAGCAAATGTTACTATAAGTGATGCTATTAAACCTAGCCCCATAATAATTAAAACAATAGTACCATTAAATGGCTGGATACCAAGTGCTGTATGATTTAAAATAAATGTATCATATACATCATATACAATAAACCAAAAAATTGCAAACAAAATTGACAATTTAATCCAATTAAATAATACGGACATAAACAAGACCGGTGTTGCAATTAAAAACAGCAGTGCAATTTTAATAATTGAAAATAGAATTCTAACTGCTGAAAATAGGAAGCCAAAAATTGCCTTTATACTAGAAAAGATAAATGAATAGTTTTTCTTTTTAGTTGAATATTCTTCTCCTACTGCAGTCGCTTGTTCTGTAACTTTAAAATGATCTCCCTCACGGTTTAAACGATATTTTTTCTCTACCATATCATCCCTCCTAAAACTAAATCATATTATATTTTAGTGTTTTTAGCTATTGTTTAAAGTCTGTAAGTTGTAATATGGGAGCCAAACATTTATCTACTTGCCCTACAGTAGGCTAACAACCAAATATCTTCATGATTAAGAGATACTACAAAAGTCATGAATGAAAATATTTGTCGATTTTCTATTAAACTTATAACCTAGTAAAAAACAATGAAAGACATTCTCATCTTTCATTGTTTTTGTAAAAGAATCTTAGTTCAAGTGCCAGATATCTTCGTTGTACTGAGCGATTGTACGGTCAGATGAGAAGAATCCTGCTTTAGAAATGTTAACGATGACTTTATCCAACCATGCGTCACGGTCTTCGTAGTCAGCAAGCATTTGCTCTTTCACTTTGATGTAGTCTTCCAAGTCAAGGAGAGTCATGAACCAGTCTTTGTTGATCAATTCATTGTAAAGACGTTCCAAGCGTTCTTTCTTACCTACTGCAAGAACAGCATCGCTCACGATGAAGTCAACCAACGGTTTGATAGCTTCACGAGCATAGAATTCGCTTGATTTGTAAGCAGCTTTTGCATAAAGGTCGATAACAGTTTCTGAATCTTCACCAAAGATGTAGATGTTTTCGTCGCCAACCAATTCAGCGATTTCCACGTTAGCTCCGTCCATAGTACCAAGAGTCAAAGCTCCGTTCAACATGAATTTCATGTTACCAGTACCTGAAGCTTCTTTAGAAGCAAGTGAGATTTGTTCTGAGATGTCACATGCTGGAATCAAGAAGCTTGCTGCAGTAACGTTGTAGTTTTCAACCATTACGACTTGCAAGTGTGGAGCTACAGCTGGGTCGTTAGCAATCACTTCTGACAAGCAAAGGATCAAGTGAATGATGTCTTGGGCAATTGTGTAGGCAGGAGCTGCTTTACCACCAAAGAATACTGTGATTGGACGAGCAGGGATGTTACCAGCCTTGATATCAAGGTATTTGTGGATGACATACAAAGCGTTCATTTGTTGGCGTTTGTACTCGTGAAGACGTTTGATTTGGATATCAAAGATAGAGTTTGTATTGATTTCTACACCTTGGTGTTCTTTCAAGTGACGAGCCAATTTACGTTTGTTGTGAGCCTTGATGCTTTCCAATTTTTCTTTGACAGCAGCCTTGTCTTCGTATGACAAGAGTTTTTCAAGCTCATCTGCTTCATGGTGCCAACCATGTCCAAGAATCTCATCCAAGTAGTGAGACAAGCTTGGGTTAGCATGCATGAGCCAACGACGGAATGTGATACCGTTTGTTTTGTTGTTGAATTTTTCTGGGTAGATGTCGTAGAAAGCTTTCAACTCTGAGTTCTTCAAGATTTCAGTGTGAAGAGCTGCAACCCCGTTTACACTGTATCCGTAGTGGATATCCATGTGAGCCATGTGAACACGTCCACTCTCATCGATGATTTGAACAGCTGGATCTTTGTATTCTGCCTTCACACGGCGGTTCAATTCTTCGATGATTGGTACCAAGTGAGGAACCACTTCTTGCAAGAATTCAAGAGGCCATTTTTCAAGAGCTTCAGCAAGAATTGTGTGGTTAGTGTAGGCAGTCATGCTACGAACGATTGAGATTGCTTCATCAAGTTCGATACCACGTGCAGTCAAGAGGCGGATCAATTCAGGAATCACCATTGATGGGTGAGTATCGTTGATTTGTACAACAGCGTAGTCCGCAAGGTCATGCAAGTTGCTTCCTTTTTCAATCGCTTCGTCGATGATCAATTGCGCACCGTTTGAAACCATGAAGTATTGTTGGAAGATACGGAGCAATTCGCCTTGCTTGTCGCTATCGTCTGGGTAAAGGAAGAGAGTCAAGTTGCGAGCGATATCTGTCTTGTCAAAGTTGATACCATCTTCGATGATAGAAGAATCAACTGAATCCAAGTCAAACAAACGCAAGCGGTTTTTAGTAGCTGTCTTGTAACCTGGTACATCGATATCGTAAAGAGTAGATGTCAATGTGAAGTGTGCAAATGGCACTTGGTAGCTACGGCTTGAGCGTACCAACCAGTTTTGTTCTGTCAACCAAGCGTTAGGAATCGTTTCTTGTTGGTTGTTTTTAAGAACTTGTTGGAAAAGACCGAAGTGGTAGTTCAAACCAACACCATCACCATTCAAACCAAGTGTAGCGATTGAGTCGATAAAGCAGGCTGCCAAACGTCCCAAACCACCGTTACCAAGTGATGGTTCCAATTCTACTTCTTCGATTTCGATCAACTCTTTACCTGCAGCAGCAAGTTCTTTTTTCACATCGTCGTAAAGACCAAGGTTAATCAAGTTGTTTGACAAGAGTTTACCGATCAAGAACTCAGCTGAGATGTAGTAAACTTTTTTCTTACCAGTATTCACTGGTTTTTGGCTGCTAGCAAGCTTGCTGTAGTTAAGAAGAGCAAGGTAAAGCTCTTCATTGCTACATTCTGCAATGGTTTTATTGTAACGCTTTTGTACAAATTCGTTTAATGGTAACATGTTTATGTGTCTCCTGATAATGTCTTATTTCTTTAATTCTACCAAATTTTCATTGATTCGGCGATAAATTGTAGTCAAGTCAAGCAAAGTTTCTTCAACCGCTGGTGTGAGTTGGTCTGCTGTCATACGCCATGACCAGTTTCCGCCAAGAGTAGATGGGAAGTTCATACGAGCTGACTCATCTAGTTCTAGCAAGTCTTGCATGGTTGCAATAGCCATGAAGCTAACAGATGAAAAGACTGTGCGAAGCATTGCGTGTGGCACTGTTTCGTACTCTTTACGGTTCGTGTAACGAGCCATGTATTCACGAGTTGGATCGTCAATCTCATTACGGTACCAACCAAGGACCGTATTGTTGTCGTGTGTTCCTGTGTACATAACAGAGTTGGCAGGTGCCAAGTGTGGGCTATCGATACTTTCATCTTCTGGGTTGAAGGCGAATTGAAGAATCTTCATTCCTGGGAAGCCAGTGCGTTCACGCAACTCGATGACTTCATCTGTCATGAAACCAAGGTCTTCTGCGATGATGTTTAGCTCACCAAGCTCTTCCTTAACGGCTGCGAAGAGTTTGTAGCCTGGACCTTTCACCCATTTACCAGGTGCTGCTGTATCGGATCCAGCAGGAATTTCCCAGTAAGATTCGAAACCGCGGAAGTGATCGATACGAACGATATCGTAGATCTTGAAGCTTTCGCGCAAGCGTTCAACCCACCATTTGTAACCGTCTTTGTCCATTGCTTCCCAGTCATAGATTGGGTTGCCCCAAAGCTGACCAGTGGCAGAAAACTCATCTGGTGGGCATCCTGCGATGCAAGTTGCTTTACCATTGGAATCTGTCTTGAAGAGATGTGGATTTGCCCACATGTCGCTTGAATCTTCCGCTACATAGATAGGCATGTCCCCAACGATTTCGATGTGGTTGTCGTTAGCGTAGGCTTTCAATTTCAACCATTGTTGGAAGAAGAAGTATTGAGTCACGCGGTGGTAAACCAACTTGTCTGCCAATTTCTCACGGTAGCTTTCAAGCGCTGAAGCTTTACGGGCACGAGCATCTGCATCTGGCCATTCTGTCCAAGCAAGATTGCCAAAATGCTCTTTGATCGCCATATACTCAGCGAAGAGTTCAAGCCATGATTGGTTGTCTTTAGCAAACTTCTCAAAATCTTTGACATCTCCCACTTCCAAGAAGCGTTTAACTGCTTTTTCTAAAAGCGGACGACGTGCATAATAAATCTTCGCATAGTCAACTTCAGATGCATCGCTACCAAAGTCAACACCTTCAAGATCACTGGCTTCGAGCAAGCCTTGCTCTACCAAGATATCAAGGTCGATAAAATGCGTATTTCCAGCAAAGGCCGAGAATGATTGGTATGGAGAATCTCCATAGCTTGTTGTCCCGAGAGGGAGGATTTGCCAGTAACGTTGCTTCGTACGAACCAAGAAATCGACGAAATCATAGGCAGTCTGGCCAAATGATCCAATCCCGTATGCTCCTGGTAGAGAAGAGATGTGCATCAACACACCACTTTGACGTTTTTTCATAATAGCACCTCATGTGTTTGTTATAAAACGTTGCGCAATCAAGGCGCAAACGTTTGCGTTAAATTAAGTATAGCGTATTTTAAACACAAATGCAAGCGTTTTTAAAAAATTTTTTTGAATTATTTTAATCAAACAAAACTTGTTCCCACTGATATTTTATGAAATGAGCCAAAAAAATTTTAAAGATTTTCTGATTTAAGATAATTCATTCCCAATATCTGCTCTATTTTCTGAAAAAACAAGCCGAATTTACGCAATCGTTTCCCTAATATATTTTCCATTCAAGAGAAGCAAACGTTTTAAGTTCTTTCCTATATAAAGGCTTTAACAAATGTTTGAAACCTTAAATTTTTTTTAAAAAACTTTTTAAAAAAGCTTGCAACCGTTTTCTATTTGTGCTATACTAGGCTCATAAAAGAAAACGTTTGCGTTTTCTAAATAAATTATACTGTTATTCTTTAGGAGGAATACACTATGTCATCTAAATTCATGAAGAGCGCTGCTGTGCTCGGAACTGCTACTCTCGCTAGCTTGCTCTTGGTAGCTTGCGGAAGCAAATCTGCTGACAAAGCTGCTGATACTAGCTCTTCAGAAGCACAAGAAATCACTTTCTACGTTGAAGACCAATATAAAGCCTTCGCTGAATCAGCTGCAAAAGCTTACGAAAAAGAATCTGGCGTAAAAGTTACGATCAAAACAGGAGACCAAATGGGTGGTCTTGATAACCTTTCACTTGACAACCAATCTGGTAAAGCCCCTGATGTTATGATGGCCCCATACGACCGTGTAGGTAGCCTTGGTACTGACGGACAACTTTCAGAAGTAACTCTTAGTGATGGTGCGAAAACAGACGATACTACTAAATCTCTTGTAACTGTTGGTGGTAAAGTCTATGGTGCTCCAGCCGTTATCGAGTCTCTTGTAATGTACTACAACAAAGACTTGCTAAAAGAAGCTCCAAAAACTTTCGCTGACTTAGAAAACCTTGCTAAAGATAGCAAATATGCTTTCGCTGGTGAAGATGGCAAAACTACTGCCTTCCTAGCTGACTGGACAAACTTCTACTACGCATACGGACTCCTTGCTGGTAACGGTGGTTATGTATTCGGTCAAAATGGTAAAGATCCTAAAGATATCGGTCTTGCAAACGACGGAGCAATCAAAGGTATCGAATACGCTAAATCTTGGTACGAAAAATGGCCTAAAGGTATGCAAGATACTGAAGGTGCTGGTAACTTGATCCAAACTCAATTCCAAGAAGGCAAAACAGCTGCTATCATCGATGGTCCTTGGAAAGCTCAATCCTTTAAAGATGCTAAAGTAAACTACGGTGTTGCGACTATCCCAACTCTTCCAAACGGTAAAGATTACGCAGCATTCGGTGGTGGTAAAGCTTGGATCATTCCATCAAGCACTAAGAACCTTGAAGGCTCTCAAAAATTTGTAGACTTCCTAGTTTCAACTGAACAACAAAAAGCATTCTACGATGCAACCAACGAAATCCCAGCTAACACTGAGGCTCGTACTTATGCTGAAGGCAAAAACGATGAGTTGACTACAGCTGTTATCAAACAGTTCAAGAACGCTCAACCAATGCCAAACATCTCACAAATGTCAACAGTTTGGGATCCAGCAAAAACTATGCTCTTTGATGCTGTAAGTGGTAAGAAAGATGCGAAAACAGCTGCTAACGATGCTGTAACATTGATCAAGGAAACAATCCAACAAAAATTTGGTAACTAATTGAATTGTTCAAGGGGGGTGGAAGCAAAATCCCCCTTTGAATTTATAGATATGCTTCTTATCAGATGTACGTATCTTACGATTGAATCCGAGTTTAAACTTGCATCCTATGAAAGGAGTAATCATGGAAAAACAACAGCCTCGCAAAGCAGCCTTGCTGTCAATCATTCCTGGTTTAGGACAAATCTATAACAAACAAAAAGCTAAAGGATTTATTTTCCTTGGCATTACTGTTCTATTTGTTCTGTATTTTCTAACACTTGCAACCCCTGAATTGAGCAATTTGGTCACCCTTGGTGACAAACCTGGCCGTGATAATTCACTGTTCATGCTGATTCGCGGTGCTTTCCATTCTATCTTTGTTGTCGTTTACTTGCTCTTTTACATCTTTAATATTAAGGATGCACATACGACTGCTAAACGTATCAACAACGGTATTCCCGTAGCCCGTACCTTCAAGGACATGATTAAAGGCATTTATGAAAATGGATTCCCATACCTTTTAATCATCCCATCGTATGTAGCGATGACATTTGCAATTATCTTCCCTGTTATCGTAACCTTGATGATTGCCTTTACCAACTACGACTTCCAACACTTGCCACCAAACAAATTGTTGGACTGGGTTGGTTTAACGAACTTCACAAACATCTGGAGTTTGAGTACCTTCCGTTCAGCCTTTGGTTCCGTTCTTTCTTGGACCATTATCTGGGCTCTATCTGCTTCTACTTTGCAGATTGTCATTGGTATCTTTACTGCAATCATTGCCAACCAACCATTTATCAAAGGAAAACGTATCTTCGGTGTTATTTTCCTTCTTCCTTGGGCAGTTCCAGCCTTCATCACTATCTTGACATTCTCAAACATGTTTAATGATAGTGTTGGTGCTATCAACACCCAAGTCTTGCCTCTTTTGTCTAAGGTCCTTCCTTTCCTAGATGGGGCTCTTATCCCTTGGAAAACCGATCCGACTTGGACTAAGATTGCCTTGATTATGATGCAAGGTTGGCTAGGTTTCCCATACATCTACGTTTTGACCTTGGGTATCTTGCAGTCTATTCCTAACGACCTCTACGAAGCGGCTTACATCGATGGTGCCAATGCTTGGCAAAAATTCCGCAACATCACTTTCCCAATGATCTTGGCTGTTGCAGCTCCAACATTGATTAGCCAATACACCTTCAACTTTAACAACTTCTCTATCATGTACCTCTTCAATGGTGGAGGACCTGGTAGCGTTGGTGGTGGAGCCGGTTCAACTGATATCTTGATTTCATGGATTTACCGTTTGACAACTGGTACAGCCCCACAATACTCTATGGCGGCAGCTGTTACCTTGATTATCTCCATTACTGTCATCTCTATCTCTATGATTGCATTCAAGAAGCTACACGCATTTGATATGGAGGACGTCTAAGATGAATAACTCAATCAAACTCAAACGTAGACTGACTCAAACCCTCACTTACCTCTACTTGATTGGCCTTTCAATCGTGATTATCTATCCACTTTTGATCACCATTATGTCAGCCTTCAAGTCTGGTAACGTGGTAGCCTTTAAACTAGATGGTAACGTCGATTTTAGTTTTGATAACTTTAAAGGACTCTTCACTGAAACCTTGTACGGCACTTGGTATCTCAATACCTTGATCATCGCCTTGATTACAATGGCTGTCCAAACAAGCATCATCGTACTTGCTGGTTATGCCTACAGTCGATACAACTTCTTGGCTCGTAAACAAAGTTTGGTCTTCTTCTTGATTATCCAAATGGTACCAACCATGGCTGCTTTGACTGCCTTCTTCGTTATGGCACTTATGTTGAACGCCCTTAACCATAGCTGGTTCCTCATCTTCCTCTATGTCGGTGGTGGTATCCCTATGAACGCTTGGTTGATGAAAGGTTACTTTGATACCGTACCAATGTCTCTTGATGAATCAGCAAAACTTGATGGTGCAGGACACTTCCGCCGCTTCTGGCAAATCGTTCTCCCTCTTGTTCGCCCAATGGTTGCGGTACAAGCCCTCTGGGCCTTCATGGGACCTTTCGGAGACTATATCCTCTCTAGTTTCTTGCTTCGTGAGAAAGAATACTTTACAGTTGCCGTTGGTCTCCAAACCTTCGTCAACAATGCGAAGAACTTGAAGATTGCCTACTTCTCAGCAGGTGCTATCCTCATCGCTCTTCCAATCTGTACACTCTTCTTCTTCTTACAAAAGAACTTTGTTTCAGGACTTACAAGTGGTGGCGACAAGGGATAATTTATCCCCGCCACCCTTTTTCATTTTATACTCTTCGAAAATCTCTTCAAACCACGTCAGCTTTATCTCCAACCTCAAAACTGTGCTTTGAACAACCTGCGGCTGGCTCCCTAGTTTGCTCTTTGATTTTCATTGAGTATTAGCGATTGTTACTATAAATAATATTCCTGCAACAAGCAATTTATCTCCTAGACTTGAAATAAAGCGCATTTCTCTATATAATAATACTCATATAGAAAACACTTTTAGAAAGATGCCTATGCTTCCATATCCATTCTCGTATTTCTCTAGTATCTGGGGATTTCGCAAACCCCTATCAAAACGTTTCGGTCTCAACTGGTTTCAGCTTCTCTTTACGAGCATTTTCCTCATCAGTTTGTCTATGGTTCCGATTGCCATTCAAAACAGCTCACAGGAAACGTATCCACTGGATACCTTTATCGATAATGTCTATACTCCACTGACAGATGAAGCCATCATGGACTTGTCAGAGAATGCACAAATCGTTGATGGAAAGCTGAACTACTCAGGTGCGAAGAATCAGCAGCCTTCTCTTTTGATTGGCCCAAGCCAAAGCAAGGAATTTCCAAAGGACTTGCAGCTTCATTTTGATACAGAAGAACTCGTCATCAGTAAGGAAAGTAAGGAACTGACTCGCATTCGCTACCACGCGATTCAAACGGAGAGTTTCCAGAGTAAGGAAAATCTAACCCAGGCCATTTCTAAAGATTGGTACCAACAAAATCGGGTCTATATCAGTCTCTTTCTCGTTCTTGGTGCAAGCTTCCTCTTTGGATTGAATTTCTTCATTGTCTCTATTGGAGCTAGTCTCCTCCTTTATATCACCAAAAAATCACGCCTCTTTTCATTTAGGACCTTTAAAGAGTGCTACCATTTTATCTTGAACTGTTTAGGATTACCCACTCTGATTACGCTTATTTTGGGACTTTTGGGCCAAAATATGACAACGCTTATCACTGTACAAAACATTCTTTTTGTTCTTTATCTGGTCACTATTTTTTACAAGACGCATTTCCGTGATCCAGATTATCATAAATAGGAGATTTTTATGCCCGTGACAATTAAAGATGTGGCTAAAGTAGCAGGTGTCTCACCTTCAACTGTTACCCGCGTCATTCAAAATAAATCAACGATTAGTGATGAAACCAAAAAACGAGTTCGCAAGGCGATGAAGGAGCTCAACTACCATCCCAACCTCAATGCTCGTAGCTTGGTAAGTAGCTATACTCAGGTTATCGGCTTGGTGCTTCCTGATGACTCGGATGCCTTTTACCAAAATCCTTTCTTCCCATCTGTCCTTCGAGGGATCGCCCAAGTCGCGTCTGAAAACCACTACGCTATTCAGATTGCAACGGGGAAAGATGAGAAAGAACGTCTCAATGCGATTTCTCAGATGGTTTATGGCAAGCGTGTTGACGGTTTGATTTTCCTCTACGCTGAAGAAGAAGACCCTCTGGTCAAGCTAGTAGCTGATGAGCAGTTCCCTTTCCTCATTCTCGGAAAATCTACTTCACCCTTTATCCCTCTTGTTGATAATGACAATGTACAAGCTGGCTTTGATGCGACAGAGTATTTCATCAAAAAAGGATGCAAACGAATTGCCTTCATCGGGGGGACAAAGCGACTCTTCGTAACGCAAGATCGTCTAACTGGCTATGAGTCCGCACTCAAACAACACCAACTTCCGATTGATACCAACTTAACCTACTTTGCGACCGAATTTCTAGAAGAAAAAGGTTATCAATTCAGTGAACTTCTGTTCAATCACGATCCACAGATTGATGCTATCATTACAACCGATAGTCTCCTAGCCGAAGGAGTCTGTGACTATATCGCTAAGCACAAACTGGATGTTCCTGTCCTCAGCTTCGACTCAGTCAATCCTCGACTTGACCTCGTAGCTTATGTCGATATCAATAGTCTGGAACTTGGGCGGACATCATTTGAAACGATTTTACAAATCATCAATGACGCAAAAAACAACAGACAAATCTGTTACCGCCAGTTGATTGGACACAAAATTATCGAAAAATAAAGACCAGCCCCAAGGCTGGTCTTTTGAGTATTATCAATTGTCTGTTTCTACGAATCGTCCGAGGATGTGGACATTTTCGGATACAGAGACAAAGGCTGTCGGATCAACTTGTTTCATGATGTGTTTAAAATCATTAAACTCTGCTCGTGTGATAACCGTAATCAAGACTGCTTTTCTCTCATGATTATAGGTTCCTTCTGCATCGTGGATCATGGTTGCTCCGCGGTGCAATTTTTTATGGATTTTTGCGATTACCTTATCAGGATTATTGGTCACAATCATGGCCTGCATGCGTTTTTGCTTGGTAAAGACCGCATCTGTCACACGACTGGAGACAAAGATGGTAATCATAGAGTAGAGGGCGTATTTCCAACCAAAGGTCAAACCTGCTATCAGCATAATCGTCCCATTCACTAAGAAAGAAATACTACCGACATTTCTCCCTGTTTTCTTTCGAATGGTCAGACTAACGATATCTGTACCTCCGCTAGAAATATTGTTACGGAGCGCAAAACCAATCCCCAAGCCCATGACAACACCCCCAAAAAGGGCATTGATGATGGGATCCTCTGTCAAGGTCATAACTGGTACAATCTGGATAAAGAGGGAACTCATGGATACTGTGATAAAGGTAAAGATTGTAAACTTATGCCCAATCTGATACCAAGCCAAAATCATCAACGGAAAATTGATAGCATAAAAGGTTAGCGATATCGGAATATAAAAACCAAACCAGTGATTGCTCAAGGCAGAGATAATCTGTGCCAGACCTGTCGCGCCACTGGAGTAAACGTGTCCTGGTTGAAAAAAGAAATTGACTGCTACTGCTGACAGAAAGCCATAAACCAGAGAAGCCGATACCTTCTCATCATATTTTTCCCGAGAGATACTTTGTAAAACTCGTAAGATTTTTATCTGATAAGCAAAGCGGCGCAGATAATAGCGCCACCGCTTAATTCGTTTTGCTTGTTTCATCTTCTTCTACTTGTAAGCTGAGTTCCTCTAGTTGTTTGAGAGCGACTGTTGATGGAGCTTGTGTCATTGGGTCGGTTGCCTTATTGTTCTTAGGAAAGGCAATGACTTCACGGATATTTTCTTCTCCAGCTAAGAGCATCACAAAACGGTCAAGACCGATAGCCAAGCCACCGTGGGGTGGGAAACCATAGTCCATGGCTTCAAGAAGGAAGCCAAACTGGTCATTTGCTTCTTCAGCTGAGAAACCAAGAGCCTTGAACATGCGTTCTTGAAGGTCTTTTTGGTTGATACGGAGACTACCACCACCAAGTTCATAACCGTTCAAGACAATATCGTAAGCAATGGCACGAACTTTAGCCAAATCACCTTCTAATTCGTGAGCTGTTTCTTCCTGTGGAAGAGTGAACGGATGGTGGGCGCTCATGTAGCGGCCTTCTTCTTCAGACCATTCAAACATTGGCCAATCAACCACCCAAAGGAAGTTAAATTTATCGTTATCAATCAAGCCAAGCTCTTTAGCAATACGTCCACGAAGGGCACCAAGGGTTGCATTTGCCACTTCAAGAGTATCCGCCACAAATAGAACCAAATCCTTATCTTCAAGACCAAGCGCTGCAGTCAATTCTGCTTGGATACCAGTTAAGAACTTGGCAACTGGTCCATTTAATTCTCCATCAATCACCTTGACCCAAGCAAGACCTTTAGCACCGTACTGTTTAGCTACTTCGGTCATCTTGTCGATGTCTTTACGTGAGTAGTTGTCCGCAGCTCCTTTGACCACAATGGCCTTAACGGCAGGTGCTTCTGAGAAAACTTTGAAATCAACACCCTTGACCACTTCTGTCAAGTCCTGAAGCAACATGTCAAAACGGGTATCTGGCTTATCAGAACCGTAAAGAGCCATCGCATCATCATACTTCATACGAGGAAATGGAAGCGTTACTTCGATGCCTTTGGTTTCTTTCATCACGCGCGCAATCAATCCTTCTGTGATATCTTGGATTTCTTGCTCCGTAAGGAAAGACGTTTCCAAGTCGACCTGGGTAAATTCAGGCTGACGGTCACCACGCAAGTCCTCGTCACGGAAACATTTAACGATTTGGTAGTAACGGTCAAACCCAGCATTCATCAAAAGCTGTTTAGTGATTTGTGGGCTCTGAGGAAGAGCGTAGAAATGCCCTTTATTGACACGAGATGGCACCAAATAGTCACGCGCACCTTCTGGCGTTGATTTAGAAAGGAATGGCGTCTCCACATCGATAAACTCCAACTCATCCAAGTAGTTACGGATAGAGTGGGTCACCTTGGCACGAAGCTTAAGGTTTTCTAGCATTTCTGGACGACGAAGGTCAAGGTAACGGTAACGCAAACGTGTATCGTCATTGGCCTCAATCCCATCCTTAATCTCAAAAGGCGTTGTTTTGGCTGTATTAAGCACCGTCAAAGCTGTCACGTTCAACTCAACTGCACCCGTTGGCAATTTATCATTGGCTTGCTCACGCGGAGCGACTTGTCCAGTCACCTCGACAACAAATTCGCTACGAAGGCTTTCAGCTGTTGCCATGACTTCTGCTGAAACTTTTTCAGGGTTGATAACCAGCTGCATGATCCCTTCACGGTCACGAAGGTCGATAAAGATCAAACCACCCAGGTCACGACGACGGCCAACCCATCCTTGCAAGGTCATTTCTTGTCCGATGTGTTCCTCACGAACACGACCGGCATACATACTACGTTTCATGTTTTCTCTCCTCTTTTATTCTGTTACTATTTTACCATAAAAGCGCAGGCTCTTCATGAAAATCAGCAGAAAAGTTTGATTGTCTTTAGAAATCAAAACGAACAGACAAAAAATCCGATGAAAACGTCATCGGATTCTCTGATTATGATTCTTAACCTTTTTTACGCTTTTCAGCAATCTCGGCTGCCTTTTTAGGTAGAACAATCTCCGTCGCATAAGCCGAAGCAAAACGCAAGACACCTGCAATAGGCGCAAAGACAATTGCTAGATAGTTGTAAAAGAAATCGCCTTTAAAGGCATAGGCAAGTGCCCCGATGATAAAGAAGAGAACGACCGCCTGTATCACTGCTAATAAAATTACTCGTTTCATGTGACCTCCTGACTCTATTATAGCATGAGTATCATCAAAAAGCCGATTAAATTATTCAAAGCGTGGAGAGAAATGCTGTAAAGAAGACCTTTTCGACTCACATAAGCCAGACCCAAACTCAATCCCAGACTAGCATAAACTAAAAACTGTTGCAAAGTCCCTGGAAAATGAATCAAGGCAAAAAGCACACTCGATACGAGGAGAAACAGAGCTGTCTGTTTGCTGTTGTTCTGCTTAGGAAAGAGATAGCGCGCCAACATCCCTCTAAAGATGAGTTCTTCCGTCAAAGGAGCAAATACCACTACCATAAAGAAACCAAAGATAGGCTGAGCAACTGTCAATTGTGATACGATTTGTTGATTGACTGACGGATCTTCTGGCAAAAAGAACTGGGCTGTAATCGCCACTAGCAAAACCAGAGTTGGCAACCAGATATAACGATTAAAAGCTGTTGTCTGGATGCTAACCTTTTCTGTCTGATACCATCTGTAAACTCCATAAACATAGGCCCCTGACAGAGCGATATAGAGTGGCAAGACTCCAAAGATCGAAGCCCCTAGTCCAAGAGCTGACAGCGCCGTACTCTGAACCAGACCATAGCCAAAGAAAAAGGATAGAACAGCTAGAAGAAACCAACCAAGATTTTTAAGTAAGTTCATAAAAGACTCCTATTTGAAATAACGTTTTGTTTTTCGCAATTGTGCAACATTGGTATACAAATGGACGACAACTGCCACGAGCAGAGCAACCAACTGTACTTGTCCTAATACCATAGATAGAACTACTAGGACAATATAGATACCTGGTATGATGAGCTGATTGACCTTGAACAAGATCAAGTAAGCTTCTTCTATCTCAGCCTGTTTTTCTCCCTCATCATAAGTATTGAGGTATTCCAAAACTTCCTTTGGAGTCGCCATAACAGAAAGTTTATAGTTACGAATCTTGCTGGTGATTTTTAGGCAGTAAACACCCAACCAAATACTTACAACTATCAAAAGTAAGGATGTTGCTGATATGCCGAATCTTCCTAAGTCTAAAATCATACAGAATAGCATACTAATTTGGGAAACATTCCAAGCCACTGTACCATAATCCAAGAAACGATGCATAGCAAGATAGTCTTGTTCGTTTTCTTCGTCCTCTTCTTCTCTTTGATAGTTTTGATAGGCCTTATTGCTTTTTCTAATAAAATAAAAGGTTAGAGTTGCCGTAATCAGCCCTAGACCAAAAAAGATTGAGAACAAGGCAGAGATTACTTGCTCTTGATTGATACTTAAAGGATTAACTCTAAGAACTCCGGCAAGTATTCCTAATAAAACTCCGGCAATAAAAACTTTCAGTGCAAAAATGATATGTTTCTTATCCATATTTTAGCCTCTTTCTATAACAAGCCAGACAACCATTGACCAAAGGCTTTACCTGATTCAAAAATAGCTGTCAAGCCTTCTGTTCCAAGTGACACCAAAATCAAACAAACAGCAAGTAAGAGAATAGCTTGGTTTCTAGCTTTTTTTGCTCCATCCCCCAAGGGTTCATTGCCAAGCCAACCTGCTAGATAGGCATAGAGAGTTACTGTTATAATCCCAATCTCTGTCGAAGAGAGAAACAGCAAGACTGTCACAAAACGAACGATATTGGCTTGAATATTAAAATAATTTCCTAAACCTGCACAAACACCCGCAAGTTCTTTGTGCTCAGTATCGATTTGAAAATCTGCTAAAAACTCTCTCATGACTTTTCTCCTTTTTCAACCTTTTTGAATTTTATTTTTCTCTCTACCCATCTAAAGACTAATAGTAAAACTATGTTAATCCAGAAGAGATATTTACTTTCAACAATTGTAAACCAACCAAATAGGCTTCCGATCATAGCCAAAAGATTAACGATAAACACAACTATAGATAGATAGATAATAAATTACTTTATACTTATTCATTCCTCATTCTCCTCTATCCGAAATACCGACTCTACTGGTTCATTGAATATCTGTGAAATCTTCAGGGCGATCACAACTGACGGGGTATATTCATCCCTCTCTAGCAGACTGATAGTCTGCCTGGATACCCCTGCTAGCTTGGCCAGTTCGGTCTGATTGAGACCATCGCGAGCCCGAAGCTCTTTTAAACGATTTTTAAGCATTCCTTTCTCCTTTTCTCTTAACTTGCTTATATTGTAACACATCTTTTTCTTTTTGATAAGTATATTTGTCAAAAAGTTTATGATTTTTGTCATTTTGCAAAAGAAAAAGGTCAGGAATAAGATCCCGACCAGTTTTTCTACTATTAAAAGCCTAATTTTTCAAAGATTTCTGAGAAATTTTGATTGATAACATCAAGTGACACTTGAACTTCTTCTCGAGTTTGGTTGTTTTTGACCGTCACTTGTCCGCTTTCGACTTCACTCTCGCCTAAAGTAATGAGAGTCTTAGCCGCAAAGACATCGGCTGACTTAAACTGAGCTTTGAGTTTACGGTTGAGATAGTCACGCTCTGCTTTGAATCCTTGTTGGCGAAGGGCTTGTACCAATTCCAAGGCCTTAACATTTACTTCTTCGCCCAAGACTGCGATATAGACATCTAAGGCATTTTCGATAGGGAGGGCCACACCTTGCTTTTCAAGGATAAGAAGCAGGCGCTCTACACCAAGTCCAAAACCAAATCCAGCAGTCTCAGGGCCACCAAAGTAGGAAACCAAGCCATCGTAGCGACCTCCTGCACAGACGGTCAATTCATTGCCCTCGATTTCAGTGATGAATTCAAAAATCGTGTGGTTGTAGTAGTCCAGACCACGCACCATATTGGTATCGATGATGTAGTCTACACCCAGATTTTCCAACATCTGACGCACAGCATCAAAGTGAGCCTGGCTTTCTTCATCAAGGAAGTCCAAGATAGACGGCGCATTTCCCACTGCCACCTTATCTTCCTTCTCCTTAGAGTCCAAGACTCGAAGAGGATTTTCCTCCAAACGACGTTGGCTGTCCTTAGACAAGGTCTCCCTGAGCGGTGTCAAATAGTCGATCAAGGCTTGACGATAGGCCGCACGGCTCTCAGGATTTCCCAGAGTGTTAAGATGCAATTTGACACCTTGAATGCCGATTTCTTTCAAGAAATGAGCTGCCATAGCGATGGTTTCCACATCGGTAGCTGGATTGCTAGAGCCAAAACACTCAACACCAATCTGGTGGAACTGACGCAAACGACCTGCTTGTGGACGCTCATAACGGAACATAGGACCCATGTAATAGAACTTACTTGGCTTTTGCACTTCTGGGGCGAAGAGTTTATTTTCCACATAAGAGCGGACAACGGGCGCAGTTCCTTCTGGACGGAGGGTAATATGGCGGTCACCCTTGTCATAAAAATCGTACATTTCCTTGGTTACGATATCGGTCGTATCTCCGACAGAGCGGCTGATAACCTCGTAATGCTCAAAAATAGGCGTGCGCACTTCTGCATAGTTATAGCGCTTGAAAATTTCACGGGCAAAGCCCTCAACGTACTGCCATTTAGCAGACTCAGCAGGTAAAATATCCTGCGTTCCTTTTGGTTTTTGTAATTTCATAGGGAATCCTCTTTAAACTTAATAGTCTTATTTTACCATAAATAAAGGGATTAAAACAGTGAGAGGAGAAAATCGCAAGAGGGTCTTTTCAGAAAATTCATCAAAAACTTGCTAAATTGTCAGAATTATGAGAAAATAGAGGAGGTTTATCACGTGGAGGGACTGTTATGAGAGACGATATCAAAATCAATGACCGCGCTTTGGCCTTACAAGACCAAATTATCGAAAAACTAGAGAAGGTTTTTGATACAGATGTGGAATTGGATGTGTACAATCTAGGATTGATTTATGAGATCAATCTGGATGAAACCGGTCTCTGCAAGATTGTCATGACTTTCACTGACACTGCCTGCGATTGCGCCGAAAGCCTGCCTATCGAAATCGTCGCAGGTCTGAAACAAATCGAGGGTATCGAAGATGTCAAGGTTGAAGTTACCTGGTCGCCTGCCTGGAAGATCACACGAATCAGTCGCTACGGCCGTATTGCCCTTGGGCTACCGCCTCGTTAATACTCTTCAAAAATCTCTTCAAACCACGTCAGCTTTATCTCCAACCTCAAAGCTGTGCTTTGAGCAACCTGCGCCTAGCTTTCTAGTTTGCTCTTTGATTTTTATTGAGCATAAGTAGGCAAATCACTTTTGAAGATGAAAAGAAGCAAGCCGAAGTTGGCTTGCTTTTCTTGTTTATTTTTTACCTGGCTTGTCCATATTCCAGAAGTCTGTCACGGCTCCGCGTGAAGCGGATGATACGATGTGGGCATATTTACCAAGGACACCGCGGCTGTAAAGTGGTGGCAAGGTTGTTTCTGCCTTGCGTTTTTCAAGTTCTTCTTCGGATACGGCCATGGAAATTTCTTTGGTATCTTGGTCAACTGTAACGATATCACCTGTACGGAGGTAGGCAATCGGTCCACCATCCTGAGCCTCAGGAGCGATATGCCCAACAACCAGACCATAGGTACCACCAGAGAAACGGCCATCTGTCAAGAGGGCAACCTTGTCTCCTTGACCTTTACCAACGATCATAGATGAAAGTGACAGCATTTCAGGCATACCAGGACCACCCTTCGGTCCAACGAAACGAACAACGACAACATCGCCATCAACGATTTCGTCTGTCAGAACGGCCTGGATAGCGTCTTCTTCTGAGTCAAAGACCTTAGCTGGACCAACGTGACGACGCACTTTAACACCTGATACCTTGGCAACTGCTCCATCAGGGGCAAGGTTCCCGTTCAAGATGATAAGCGGACCATCTGCACGTTTTGGATTTTCAAGTGGCATGATGACTTTTTGACCTGGTGTAAGGTCTGCAAAGTCGGCCAAATTCTCAGCAACTGTCTTACCAGTACATGTGATGCGGTCGCCATGAAGGAAGCCATTTGCCAAGAGGTATTTCATAACCGCAGGGACACCACCGACTGCGTAGAGGTCTTGGAAGACATACTGACCAGAAGGTTTCAAGTCAGCCAAGTGAGGCACACGTTCTTGGATCGTATTGAAGTCCTCAAGTGACAAGTCAACATTGGCCGCATGGGCAATGGCAAGCAAGTGAAGAGTGGCATTTGTAGAACCACCGAGAGCCATCGTTACAGTGATGGCATCTTCAAAAGCTTCACGAGTCAAGATATCTGATGGTTTGAGACCAAGCTCCAGCATCTTGACAACAGCTCGCCCTGCTGCTTCGATATCTTCTTTCTTGTCAGCTGATTCAGCTGGGTGAGATGAAGAACCTGGCAAACTCATACCTAGAACTTCGATAGCAGTCGCCATGGTATTAGCTGTATACATACCACCACAGCCACCAGGGCCCGGGCAGGCATTACATTCAAGACGTTTCACGTCCTCAGCTGTCATGTCACCGTGGTTCCATTTTCCGATCCCCTCAAAGACAGAAACCAAGTCGATGTCTTTTCCATCAAGATTTCCCGGTGCAATGGTTCCACCATAGGCGAAAATAGCTGGAATATCCATATTGGCAATGGCAATCATAGAACCAGGCATGTTCTTATCACAGCCACCGATGGCTACAAAGGCATCTACGTTGTGGCCCCCCATAGCAGCTTCAATAGAATCCGCAATAATATCACGAGATGTTAGAGAGAAGCGCATACCAGGCGTTCCCATGGCAATCCCGTCCGCTACGGTAATGGTACCAAACTGAACAGGCCAAGCACCTGCAGATTTGACACCTTCTTTAGCCAATTTCCCAAAATCATGCAAGTGGATGTTACATGGCGTATTTTCTGCCCAAGTCGAAATTACCCCAACAATCGGTGTTTCAAAGTCCTTATCTGTCATACCAGTCGCACGAAGCATAGCACGGTTTGGTGATTTAACCATGCTGTCATAAATGCTACTGCGGTGACGTTTATCTAATTCAGTCATCTTATCCCTCCCATTTCAGTTTTTACCATTATAGCACATTTTAAAGGCAATGAACAGAAGAAAATTCTTGAATTTTCAGAAAATTCTATACAGTAATATTTTCTTTAAAAATGTTACATTTATTTCTTGACTTTATAAATTAAAGTGATATCATTTAGATATCATATAATAGGAGGTCATTCTTATGACTGAAAAACTCATCAATTCAAAACCAAATGGTGTATTCGCATTAATTTTCATTGAATTGACACTCGTACTTGGTATCTTTATATTTATAATGGGTGCTGGTTCGGAAAACGTTTTTGGAATTATTATCGGTCTTTTATTAAGCTTAATTGCAGGCCTAGCTCATGCTGGTTTAAAAGTTGTCAAACCTCAGGAAGCTCTGGTTCTGACACTCTTTGGTAACTATACAGGCACCATCAAAGAACCTGGTTTTTACTTTGTCAATCCCTTTAGCGTAGCAGTTAACCCTGCAAACCACACTCGACTTGGTCAAAGTGGTGATGTTAGTACAAAAACTCCTTTTTCAGGGATGAAATCATCCAATGGCAATGATGTAAGCCTTGAAATTGGCAAGAAACAGATTTCCCTCAAAGTCATGACCTTGAGTAATTCTCGTCAAAAGATTAACGATTGCCTAGGAAATCCCGTAGAAATCGGAATCGCGGTAACTTGGAGAGTCGTTGATACAGCAAAAGCAGTCTTTAACGTTGATAACTACAAGGAATATCTCTCTTTGCAGTGTGATAGCGCCCTTCGTAATATTGTCCGCATCTATCCTTACGATGTGTCTCCTAATGTAGATACTACAGGGGATGGACAAGCGGATGAAGGTAGTCTCCGTGGCTCTAGTGAAATTGTAGCTAACCGTATTCGCGAAGAAATCCAAAGTCGCGTAGAAGATGCTGGCTTGGAAATCCTTGAAGCACGTATCACTTATCTAGCTTATGCACCAGAAATTGCAGCTGTTATGCTTCAACGTCAACAAGCATCTGCCATTATTGATGCCCGTAAGATGATTGTAGACGGCGCTGTAGGAATGGTTGAAATGGCACTAGAACGTCTCAATGAAGGAGAATTGGTAGAGCTTGACGAAGAACGAAAAGCTGCCATGGTTTCAAATCTCTTAGTCGTTCTCCGTGGCAATCATGATGCACAACCAATTGTCAACGCAGGAAGTCTTTACTAAAGATGGCTGAAGCTAAAAAAAAGCAGATCCCCCTTCGACTCTCAACAAAGTTATACGCTGCACTCGCATCATGGGCAGAAGACGACTTTCGTTCAGTCAATGGGCAAATCGAATATCTCCTCACAGAGTGTGTCAAGCAACGGAAGAAAGACGGAAAATACATATCAGAAACTATTGACGAACCATTTGAGATTGATATTTAACACCTTCTCCTGTCTGCTGGGTCAGACGGGAGAATTTTTTTATCTTTTTTTGTCAAGTAACTTTACTTTACAAAAAAGTTTTGATATACTATTAAAGTTGATGAAAATCAAACCTAACTGAATTATATCTTAAAAGGAGAAAAACGAAATGGCAGTACCTGCACGTCGCACATCAAAAGCGAAGAAAAACAAACGTCGTACACACTACAAAGTAACAGCTCCATCTGTAAACTTTGACGAAACTACTGGAGATTACTCACGTTCTCACCGCGTATCACTTAAAGGATACTACAAAGGACGTAAGATCGCTAAAGCTGCATCAGCTGAATAATAGAAGGGAGATACCATGCGCGTAAATATCACACTTGAACACAAAGAATCTGGTGAACGCTTGTACCTTACTTCTAAAAACAAACGTAACACTCCAGACCGTCTTCAATTGAAGAAATACTCACCAAAACTTCGCAAGCACGTCGTGTTTACAGAGGTTAAATAAGCACACCTAACTCAAAACGCCTTACTGGGCGTTTTTTGCTTTATTGGTTAGCGATCTATAATTTTTCAGGAGAGATTTATGGCATTTTATCTTTGGATATCCCCTCTACTCTTTATCTTTCACGACATGGAAGAAATTATCGGTCTTGTCCCTTGGATTCATCTCAACGAAACCTTGCTGGCTCAAAAGGCTCCAGCTATTCTCAAGATTCACAAAGGAATTACAACAGAGGGATTTGCCCTTGCTGTTTTTGAGGAATTTATTCTTGTCTTATCCATCACTTTATTAGCGCATTTTACTCAATCTAGAGCGCTCGAATTAGTTTGGTTAGGAGGATTTGTGGCCTTTGCACTCCATCTCTTGCTCCACATTGGACAATCAATTCTTCTCCGTAAGTATATCCCTGCTCTCATCACTTCTATCCTTTGTTTTCCTGTCAGTGCTTATTTGATTACAGACATCGTGCATTTGTGGCAAGTTTCGACTAGCGAATTTTTCCTATTTTCACTGGTCGGTTCAGGCATCGTCGTCATCAATCTCCTCTTTGCTCTCTGGCTTGGGAAAAAGTATTCCGCCCGGCTTGCCCATTACCATTAACAAAAGTTCCTTGCAATTTCAATTTGCAGGGAATTTTTATTTTACTTCTTGAATCAAACTGATTTCACTTTCATATAGAGAAATTTCAGTTGGCTCTTCAGAACTAGGATTGGCAATGAGAATAGTGATTTCGTCTTGTTCGTCGTTGTCCATTTCGTCAACAAAATCTGTGACAAGTCCCTTGATTATCTTGCCGTCATTAGTGACTACCTGAACTCTTGAGCGTAGGTAGTTCCATAGTTGCTTACTCATCTATTCTCCTTTCTTTGCCACTAGTTTTCGATAGTTCTTATAGTTAGGTTGATAAAAGCGCATAAACTATTCCATGTCTAAGTTACTGAAATACTAAGAATTTCATCAACATCCACAAGCAAGGAGTCCATCTCCTCTGCATTGTCAGAGGCGTCACAAAAGTCCTCTACAAACCCTCTAACTATCACGCCATTTTTAAGCGTAATAACTACATCTGTACGGTTAAATTTCCAGAGTCTCATTACAATCCTCCTGTCCTTAGTTCAAATTCTTTGCTTTGTAGTCAATGCCCTACCTTAATTATACCATGACTGACTTTTACTTTTACAATATCCTTTTATTTAAAAGTTTTTTAGGCTATAATTAAATTAACGAATAGAGGTTTTCCATCTCCCCTTGAAACAGATTGAAAAGGCAACACTTTTCTGTACAATTTTTATAAAGTGTTTTTTAAGGGA
>NZ_JAUMZR010000009.1:0-48570 GCF_030528045.1 Streptococcus sp. | reverse complement strand
TAAAAACACCCCAAAAGTTAGATTTTTTCTGTCTAACTTTTGGGGTGCAGTTCAATTTAAAGCTTTTTTCTTTTTTCCACTTTTCTCTAAGTAGTTTTTAATGATTTCCAATTCCTCTGGATTCAAGGGACGGTATTGCCCTTCTGCTAGTTCTGGGTCTAATGTAAAATCGCCGAACTGAACTCGTTTGAGAGAGACCACCTTGACACCAACTGAGAGGAACATTTTTTTAACCTGATGAAATTTTCCTTCTGAGATGGGAATAGAGGAATGGCTCTCTGTTGGGCTTGCGGACAGAATTTCAAGCTGAGCAGGTTTACAAGTGGTCCCATCTAAAAAGACAATCCCATCTTTGAATTTTTGGATATGGTCTGACGTGAGCGGTCCGTTGACTTCTACTTGATAAGATTTATCAACATGGTACTGGGGATGAAGGAGTTGAAAACCAAGAGGTCCATTGTCTGTCAAAAGGAGCAGTCCCGTCGTATCGCGGTCTAGTCTGCCGATAGCGTAGAGCTGGTCAGACTGGATGTCAGGTGGGAGTAGGTTCATGACGGTGGGAAGTTTCTTATCCTTGCTCGCTGTAACGACTCCGTTTGGCTTATGAAGCATGAGGTAGTTGTGCTCGTAGCCTTGGATTTGTCGTCCTTGAAAGACTAATTTCTGCAACCCAGTGTCGACATTTTGAGCCAGGGAGCTGGCTGGACAATCGTCCACTAGGATTTCTTTTTTCAAAAGTGCCCGTTTCATAGCCTTGCGACTGACCTTTTCTTGGGCTAATAATCTATCTAAACGCATACCAGCTTATCTTATCATAAGTCTCTGACTTTGAAAAGAGTTGCCTTGACTAGAAAAGCAGAGTGAAAACATTTACACTTAGCTGAACTGTGATTTTTGAATGAGACTGTGGTATAATTGTTCAGTTAGAAATAAAAATTTAAAATATTAGAGGAAATCATGACAAAATTAAGAGAAGATATCCGTAACATTGCGATTATCGCCCACGTTGACCACGGGAAAACAACCCTCGTTGACGAATTATTGAAACAATCTGAAACTCTTGATGCACGTACAGAGTTAGCAGAGCGCGCTATGGACTCAAACGATATCGAAAAAGAGCGTGGAATTACCATCCTTGCTAAAAATACAGCCGTTGCCTACAACGGAACTCGTATCAATATCATGGACACACCAGGACACGCGGACTTCGGTGGAGAAGTTGAGCGTATTATGAAAATGGTTGACGGTGTTGTCTTGGTCGTAGATGCCTACGAAGGAACCATGCCACAGACTCGTTTCGTACTGAAAAAAGCCTTGGAACAAGACCTTGTCCCAATCGTGGTTGTCAACAAAATCGATAAACCATCAGCTCGTCCATCAGAAGTAGTGGACGAAGTCTTGGAACTCTTCATCGAGCTTGGTGCGGATGATGACCAGCTTGACTTCCCAGTGGTGTATGCTTCAGCTATCAATGGAACATCTTCATTGTCAGATGATCCAGCTGACCAAGAAGCTACGATGGCGCCAATCTTTGACACGATTATCGACCATATCCCTGCTCCAGTAGATAACTCAGATGAGCCTTTGCAGTTTCAAGTGTCACTTTTGGACTACAATGACTTCGTTGGTCGTATCGGTATTGGTCGTGTCTTCCGTGGTACTGTTAAGGTTGGGGACCAAGTTACCCTTTCTAAACTAGATGGTACAACGAAGAACTTCCGTGTTACAAAACTCTTCGGTTTCTTTGGTTTGGAACGTCGTGAAATCCAAGAAGCCAAAGCGGGTGACTTGATTGCCGTTTCCGGTATGGAAGATATCTTTGTTGGTGAGACGATTACACCGACAGATGCAGTTGAGCCTCTTCCAATCCTTCACATCGATGAGCCAACGCTTCAAATGACCTTCTTGGTCAACAACTCACCATTTGCTGGTAAAGAAGGTAAATGGGTGACTTCTCGTAAGGTGGAAGAACGCTTGCAGGCCGAATTGCAAACAGACGTTTCCCTTCGTGTTGACCCAACGGATTCACCAGATAAATGGACTGTTTCAGGTCGTGGAGAATTGCACTTGTCAATCCTGATCGAAACTATGCGTCGTGAAGGCTATGAACTTCAAGTATCTCGTCCAGAAGTTATCGTAAAAGAGATTGATGGTGTTAAATGTGAGCCATTTGAACGTGTTCAAATTGATACTCCAGAAGAATACCAAGGATCTGTTATCCAAAGCCTTTCTGAACGTAAGGGTGAAATGTTGGATATGATTTCAACTGGTAATGGTCAAACTCGTTTGGCCTTCCTAGTTCCAGCGCGTGGATTGATTGGTTACTCAACTGAGTTCTTATCTATGACTCGTGGTTACGGTATCATGAACCATACCTTTGACCAATACTTGCCATTGATTCCAGGAGAAATTGGTGGACGTCACCGTGGTGCCCTCGTTTCCATCGATGCTGGTAAGGCTACAACTTACTCAATCATGTCTATCGAAGAACGTGGTACAATCTTTGTAAACCCAGGTACTGAGGTTTACGAAGGAATGATCATCGGTGAAAACTCTCGTGAAAACGACTTGACAGTTAACATCACTAAGGCCAAACAAATGACCAACGTTCGTTCAGCTACCAAGGACCAAACAGCGGTTATCAAGACACCTCGTATCTTGACTCTTGAAGAGTCGCTTGAGTTCTTGAACGACGATGAGTACATGGAAGTAACGCCTGAGTCTATCCGTTTGCGTAAGCAAATTCTCAACAAGGCAGAGCGTGAGAAAGCCAACAAAAAGAAAAAATCAGCTGAATAAGAGCTAGAAAGAGATAAAGATGGTCTATTTAATCATAGGGATACTCTTATTACTACTCTATGTATTTGCGACACCCCAAAGTATCAAAGGAACAGTCAACATCGTTATCTTGGTCTTTGTAGTTGTTGCACTCTTGATTTTGCTGATGTTGTCCATCTTGCAAATCTTCCAATTACCGACAGAATTCTTTGTCACAATCGCCATGCTGGCTCTAGCCTACTTTAGCTTGAGAGACATTACGCTCATGCCTGTAAAAAAGAGCAGAAGAAGATAAATAAAAAGAGAGCTACGGCTCTCTTTTTCGATGTCAGAATGAGGACTAGAGCATTTTCGTTTAGTATTATTTCCATAAAAATGGTAAAATAGTAGGAGTAGAAATGGAGTTTGAGACATGAAAGTAATCGATCAATTTAAAAATAAGAAAGTTCTTGTTTTAGGTTTGGCTAAGTCTGGTGAGTCTGCGGCCCGTTTGCTAGACAAGCTGGGTGCTATTGTGACAGTAAATGACGGCAAGCCTTTTGAGGAAAATCCTGCTGCGCAAAGCTTGCTAGAAGAGGGAATCAAGGTTGTCACTGGTGGGCATCCTTTGGAACTCTTGGATGAAGATTTCGCTCTGATGGTGAAAAATCCAGGTATCCCGTATAGCAATCCCATGATTGAAAAAGCATTGGCAAAGGGGATTCCAGTCTTGACTGAGGTGGAATTGGCTTATTTGATTTCAGAAGCGCCAATTATCGGTATCACTGGTTCAAATGGGAAAACAACCACAACGACGATGATTGGGGAAGTTTTAACTGCTGCTGGTCAACGCGGTCTCTTGTCAGGGAACATCGGCTATCCTGCTAGTCAAGTGGCTCAAACTGCGACAGCCAAGGACACGCTCGTCATGGAACTTTCTTCTTTCCAACTGATGGGTGTTCAAGAATTCCATCCTGAGATTGCGGTTATTACCAACCTCATGCCAACTCATATTGACTATCATGGTTCTTTTGAGGAGTATGTGGCAGCTAAGTGGAATATCCAGAACAAGATGACAGCGGATGATTTCCTTGTATTGAACTTTAACCAAGACTTGGCAAAAGAATTGGCTACCAAAACACAAGCTACTGTTGTACCATTTTCAACACAGGAAAAGGTTGATGGAGCTTATCTGGAAGATGGTCAACTCTACTTCCGTGGAGAAGTGGTTATGGCAGCTAGTGAAATCGGTGTTCCAGGTAGCCACAATGTAGAAAATGCCCTTGCGACCATTGCTGTTGCCAAGCTTCGTGGTGTAGACAACCAAACCATCAAGGAAACTCTTTCAGCCTTTGGAGGTGTCAAACACCGTCTCCAATTTGTGGATGAAATTCAGGGTGTCAAATTCTATAACGATAGTAAGTCAACCAATATCTTGGCTACTCAAAAAGCCTTGTCAGGATTTGACAATAGTAAGGTTATCTTAATCGCAGGTGGTTTGGACCGCGGTAATGAGTTTGACGAATTGGTGCCAGATATTACTGGACTCAAGAAGATGGTTATCCTCGGTCAGTCTGCAGAACGTGTCAAACGGGCAGCGGATAAGGCTGGTGTGGCTTATGTAGATGCGACAGATATTGCTGATGCGACCCGCAAGGCTTATGAGCTCGCGGCTCAAGGAGATGTGGTTCTCCTCAGTCCTGCCAATGCTAGCTGGGATATGTATGCTAACTTTGAAGTACGTGGAGATCTTTTCATCGACACAGTAGCGGAGTTAAAGGAATAATATGAAAAAAATTGTCTTTACAGGTGGGGGGACGGTTGGACACGTCACCCTTAACCTCTTATTAATGCCTAAGTTTATTGAAGACGGCTGGGAAGTTCACTATATTGGTGATAAACACGGAATCGAACACCAAGAAATCCTCAAGTCAGGCTTGAATGTGACCTTCCATTCCATTGCGACTGGGAAGTTGCGTCGCTATTTCTCTTGGCAAAATATGCTGGACGTGTTTAAAGTTGGTTGGGGAATTGTCCAATCCCTCTTTATCATGTTACGACTGCGTCCACAGGCTCTTTTTTCTAAGGGAGGATTTGTCTCTGTACCGCCGGTTATCGCAGCGCGTGTGTCAGGAGTGCCTGTATTTATTCACGAATCGGACCTGTCTATGGGTTTGGCCAATAAAATTGCCTATAAATTTGCGACCAAGATGTATTCGACATTTGAGCAGGCTGCTGGTCTCGCAAAAGTCGAGCATGTGGGAGCAGTGACAAAGGTTTCAGATCAAAACACTCCTGAACCAGATGAATTGGTGGATATCCAAACCCACTTTGATCCTAAATTGCCAACGGTATTATTTGTTGGTGGTTCTGCAGGAGCTCGTGTATTTAACCAATTGGTGACTGATCATAAGCAAGAACTGACAGAGCGCTACAATATTATCAATCTCACTGGAGATTCAAACCTCAATGAGTTGAGTCAAAATCTCTTTCGTGTTGATTATGTGACAGAACTCTATCAACCCTTGATGGAGATGGCAGATGTGGTGGTGACCCGTGGTGGTGCCAATACGATTTTTGAGCTTTTGGCCATGGCGAAACTCCATCTCATCGTACCATTGGGTCGTGAAGCAAGTCGTGGAGATCAGATTGAAAATGCAGCCTATTTTGTTAAGAAAGGTTATGCAGAAGAACTTCAAGAAAGTGACTTGACCTTGGAAAGCTTGGAGGCGAAACTCAGTCACTTGCTTAGTCACAAGGACCAATACCAAGCTAGCATGAAAGCTTCGACTGAATTGAAATCTCTTGCAGATTTTTACGATCTACTAAGAAAAGACCTAGCATAAGGAATATCAATGTCAAAGGATAAGAAAAAAGAATCAAACCAGAAGCAAGAATTGTCTGAATGGCAGAAACGAAACCAGGAATACCTGAAGAAGAAGGCTGAGGAAGAAGCTGCCCTAGCTGAAGAGAAGGAAAAGGAAAAACAAGCTCGTAAGGAAGCCAACTCGAAACTATTGGAGGAATCCAAGAAATCATCGAGTGAATCAGATGAGGAAGCCTCAAGTCCAAGCAAGGAACCATCCGAAAAAGAAGAAAAATCTCAAAAGGATGACCGGAAAGTCAAAGAGGAAAAAGAGAAGAAGAAAAAAGAAAAACCAGAGAAACCAGAAAAACCTGCCAAGCCTAAAATTGCGCCTGTTCATATTTGGCGAGCTGTGAGTATCTTGGTACCCAGTGTCCTGGTCCTCCTTCTTTCAGTCTATCTATTGACTCCACTTTCGACCATCAAAAATATCGAGGTTAAGGGAAATAGTAACACGCAGGCGGATGACATCAAACAGGCTTCTGGAATTCAAGATAGCGACTATACCTTAGCCCTATTGTTGGATAAGGAAACATACGCTGAGCGAATCAAATCCAATCATTGGATAGAATCAGCGAAGATTAACTATCAATTTCCGACTAACTTTACGATTGAGGTTAAGGAATTTGATATTGTTGGTTATTATGTGTCTGGTGAAGAACATTATCCTATTCTTTCTAGTGGTACAGTAGAGTCAACTCCTGTTGATCACTTAAACTTGCCTGAGACTTATCTGACAGTTACCTTTAACGACGAGCAGCAGGTGAAAGAGCTGATCACAGGATTGTCTACCGTCAGTGAGGATATCAAGAGTCAAATCCAGAAAATCGAATTAGCGCCGAGCAAGGCAACAGCAGATCTTTTAAAAATTACTATGCTGGATACAGATGAGATTTTGGTTCCCCTATCAGAATTGAGCAAAAAATTGCCTTATTACAGCAAAATCAAGCCACAATTGTCAGAACCAAGTATAGTTGATATGGAAGCTGGAGTATACAGCTATACTATAGCGGATAAACTGATAGAAGAGGCTGAGGAAAAAGCCAAACAAGAGGCCAAGGAAGCTGAGAAGAAAAAACAGGAAGAAGAAAAGAAAAAACAAGAAGAACAGGGAAATCAAAGCCAAACGAGCCAGCAATCACAGAGTCGTTAGACTAACTTTTTCTCTTGATTTTAATGGTGTAGAAGTCTAGTTTCGAGTTTTTGCTTGACAAGTCCTAGTATAAATAATAGAATAGAAAAAAACCTTTAAAGCAGTCCAGAGAGGCAGCTAAGGTTAGACGGTGAAAGGGTGGACTCTACCCATTTTTCGTGGAACCTTGCTGTTGGCAGGTTCCTTTTTTCGTGGTTTGTTTTTGACCATCCTCTCTTGCTCGCAAAGGTAAAAGGAGAAAGGTATGCGTAAACATCGTCCAGTTATTGCTCTTGATTTTCCTAGTTTTGAGGCAGTCAAGGAATTTTTATCTCTTTTCCCAGCAGAAGAAAGTCTTTATCTAAAAGTAGGGATGGAGCTTTATTATGCGGAAGGTCCGGAAGTTGTCCGTTATTTGAAATCACTGGGGCATAGTGTCTTTTTGGACCTCAAGCTACATGACATTCCAAATACAGTCAAATCTGCCATGAAGGTCTTATCTCAGCTTGGTGTAGACATGACAAATGTTCATGCTGCTGGTGGTGTGGAGATGATGAAGGCTGCGCGTGAAGGTCTGGGGACACAAGCAAAATTGATCGCTGTGACCCAGCTGACATCAACGTCGGAAAGCCAGATGCAGGATTTTCAAAATATCCAAACCAGCCTGCAAGAGTCTGTGATTCACTATGCCAAGAAGACAGCTGAAGCGGGCTTGGACGGTGTCGTTTGCTCGGCTCAGGAAGTCAAGCTTATCAAAGAAGCAACAAGCAAAGATTTTATCTGTTTGACACCGGGAATTCGTCCAGCGGGAGCTGCGGTTGGAGACCAAAAACGCGTCATGACACCAGCGGATGCTTATCAAATCGGTAGTGATTATATCGTAGTGGGACGTCCCATTACCCAAGCTGATGATCCTGTTGCAGCTTATCATGCTATCAAGGATGAATGGAACCAAGACAGAAATTAAAGAAATAGATTATAAAAACAAAAGGAGAATACTATGACACTTGCTAAAGATATCGCTAGCCACCTCTTGAAAATCCAAGCTGTTTACCTCAAACCAGAAGAACCTTTCACTTGGGCATCAGGTATCAAGTCACCGATTTATACTGACAACCGTGTGACGCTTGCCTATCCAGAAACTCGTAGCTTGATTGAAAATGGTTTTGTGGAAGCTATTAAAGCAGAATTTCCAGAAGTAGAAGTGATTGCAGGAACAGCGACAGCAGGAATTCCACACGGAGCGATCATTGCTGACAAGATGAACTTGCCTTTTGCCTACATCCGCAGCAAACCAAAAGACCACGGAGCTGGTAACCAAATCGAAGGTCGCGTAGCACAAGGTCAAAAGATGGTAGTGGTTGAAGACCTCATTTCAACGGGTGGGTCTGTTCTTGAAGCCGTAGCAGCTGCTAAACGGGAAGGAGCCGATGTCCTTGGTGTCGTAGCGATTTTCAGCTATCAATTGCCGAAAGCAGATAAGAACTTTGCAGACGCTAGTGTAAAATTGGTGACACTTTCTAACTACAGTGAACTGATCCACTTAGCCCAAGAAGAAGGTTACATCACACCAGAAGGCCTCGCTCTCCTAAAACGCTTTAAAGAAGACCAAGAAAATTGGCAAAATGCCTAAAACATAGAAAATCAGGTAGTCACTAGGATTACCTGATTTTTTATTTTTGGAAAGTATTAGTCGACTTTTCCACCTTCAACAACTAGATCATCTGCCTTAGCAGCATCACCGTAGGTTGGATGAAGCGTCTTTTCATAAGCCTTGTGGAAGAAGTTTTCTTTACCAAGTTTTTCGATTTCTTGGTTGATGTAGTCAAGAAGTTCTTGATTACCCTTTTGAACTGCTGGTGCGATGGTATCTGGGTCACCGAGGGAAGAAATTCCTACTTCAAATCCTTTATTTTCGAGAGCCCACGCTAGGACTTCCGTATTGTCAGTAGAGAAGGCATCTCCACGTCCGTCAAGAAGGGCTTGGTAGGCATCGCTATATTGGTCATATTTTTGGAGTTTTACTTCTGGGTGATTTTTCTCAAAATAAGTTTCAGCAGTCGTTCCTTTTGTAACAATCAAGGTTTTGCCTTCTAATTCTTTAACGTCTTTGATGACTTTATCTTTTGGTGACACAACACCGAGTGATACTTTCATGTAAGGAAGGGCAAAGTCAACTTGTTTCTTACGTTCGTCAGTAACTGTAAAGTTGGCAAGGGTGATATCCACCTTGTTTGAAATCAAGTATTCCGCACGGTTGGCAGCATCAACAGAGACGTATTTAACCTTTACACCAAGGTCTTGTGCCAGTTGGTTCCCAAGTTCAATATCGTAACCTTGGTAAGAACCGTCGTTGTCAACATAACCAAATGGTTTTTTGTCTCCAAATACGGCGATTCGAAGCTCACCGCTTTTTTTGGTTTCGTCGATAGTGCGGGCCTTTGCGGTTGTTTTCCCTGATGATGCATCAGAGCTTCCACCTGAGCTACAAGCTGTGACAAAGATAAGCGCAAGGGCTAGGGCAAAAATAGTTAGAATTGGTTTGAGTAGTTTCATAAAAATCTCCTTTATAGATATGAGCTGAACTGGCTAAAGTCAAAGACGTTTAAAAATTCCTGTGCTCGTTTGGTTTGTGGATTGGTGAAGAATTCCTGAGCCGTTCCTTCTTCAGCGATTTTCCCTTGGTCGAGAAAGATAATGCGGTCTGCAATAGCTTGGGCAAACTGCATTTCGTGGGTTACCAGAATCATGGTGCGCCCTTCTTGAGCCAAGTCATTGATGAGTTCCAGAACTTCACGCACCATTTCTGGATCCAGTGAAGCCGTCACTTCGTCAAAGAGGATAATTTCTGGATGCATGAGCAGGGCACGGACAATCGCCACTCGTTGTTTCTGTCCACCAGATAATTGGCGAGCAAAACTGTCTTTTTTATCGAGCAAACCCACACGTCCCAGTAGTTTTAAAGTTTCCTCCGTTACTTCTTTCTTGTCTCGTCCCTGAGCTTTGATAGGGCCTAGGATGAGGTTTTGAAGGACATCTAGGTGAGGAAAGAGTTCATAACTTTGAAAGACCATGCCAATCTTTTGGCGGACCAGTTGAAAGTTTTTCTGATTGCCAACAATAGACTGGCCATCCAGAAGAATATCTCCACCTTGTATGGTTTCTAAGCCATTGAGGCAACGAAGGAGGGTGCTTTTTCCGCAACCAGATGGTCCTAGAATGACCACAACTTCTCCCTTTTTGATATCTAGAGAAAGGCCTTGGAGGATGGGATTGTCTCCAAAGGATTTTTTTAGGTCCTTGATTTCTAAAATAGTTTCAGACATTTAGTTCCTCCAATGTTTTTCTAAGTGAGTGGATAGTTTGGAAATAGGAAAACAGACTGCGAAATACAGGACAAGAATGGTTCCATAAATCCAAAAGGAAGCGGTTGGGATGGTCAAGCGATTGCTATCGATGATTTGTTGTCCAACCTTGGTAACTTCCACAACCCCAATCAAGACAAGTAATGAAGTGGTTTTAATCATCCGAGTAACAAGGTTGATGGCTTGCGGTAGTAGTCTTCTCAAGACCTGTGGAATGATAATGTGATAGTAAAGTTGGGAGTTGGTCAAGCCCAGAGCCTGTCCGCTTTCAAACTGATGTTTAGGGAGGGAAGTGATGGCTCCACGTACCAAGTCCCCCATTTCAGCTGCACCCCAGAGGGTAAAAACAATAATAGCCGAAGTCTCGCCTGAGATGTTGATATTAAAGTTTCGAGCTAAGCCGAAATAAACGATGAAAAGTAGTACCAGCTGGGGCATGATACGTATAAATTCCAGATAAAAACGTGTTAAAAAACGAATAACTCTAGAATGGGAGGTCATGATGATTCCCATGACTGTTCCGAAAATCATTGATAGAAGGACAGAGAGAATGGAAATTCCAATCGTGACACCCAATCCTTGTAAGATTCGCAGGAGATTATTTCCCTGAAAGAGTACTTGCATTCCCGAATCCTGCATGGCGGAGCCTCCTTTCTATCCAGCTAAAGACTAGAGATATGGGTAGAAGCATGATCAGGTAAGCAACTACCAACATGGCTAGTGCAACGTCTGTCTCATAATAGAGTCCAATCAAGTCCTTGGCTACGTACATGAGATCGGCTAAGGCTACTGCAGAGAAAACTGAGGTTTCTTTGATGAGGAAAATGACATTGGCACTAAAGGACGGTAGGGATACCGCAGTCGCTTGCGGAAGAACCACATAGCGAAAGACCTGTATAGGCGTTAGACCGATGGCTAGACCAATCTCGTGCTGGGTTTGACTAACTGCTTCCAGTCCGCTTCTGAAAGATTCAGCCATGTAGGAGACACCTAAAAAGATGAGTCCGACTGTTGCACAGACTTCTGAAGAAAGAACAATCCCTATTCGGGGAAGCCCGAAGTAGAGGAAGAAGAGCTGAATCAAAAGGGGCGTGTTTCGTGACAATTCTATATAAGCTGTTGCTAGCTGTGAAAAGATAGGAACGCGATAATGACGAATGACACTAACAATTAGACCAACAAGAAAAGAACCCAAAATTCCCCAAACTGCGATATGTAGGGTCAGAAAAAATGCCTTTTGGTAGAGTGGTAAATATTGTTCAACAATGGACCAATCCAAAATAGAACCTCCCATCTAGGAATAATATAGCTATTGTAGCACTAAAGGGCATGTTTGGATAATATGAATTTTTTATCACAATGATAGAAAATATTTATCATGCCTGTGCTTTGAAATTTCCAGACAAAATTTTTGAAAGGATTCTGAAAAAGAGATAAGATAGTTTATGTAAAAAAAGTAAACGCTTACTTAATAAGGAGGACACTTTATGTCATATAAAACAAGCAATGCAGAAGGACCTGTAGATTTTATTAACACCTATGATTTGGAGCCAATGGCTCAACAAGTCATTCCTAAAGCTGCTTTTGGTTATATCGCTAGTGGAGCAGAGGATACTTTCACTTTACGCGAGAACATCCGTGCCTTTAACCACAAACTTATTGTTCCTCATACGCTTTGTGATGTTGAAAATCCAAGTACAGAGATTGAATTTGCAGGTGAAAAATTATCTTCACCAATTATTATGGCGCCTGTTGCGGCTCATAAATTGGCAAATGAGCAGGGGGAAGTGGCTACTGCGCGTGGTGTGCATGAATTTGGTTCTCTTTATACAACTAGCTCTTACTCTACCGTTGACCTTCCAGAAATTACGGAAGCTCTTCAAGGGACACCTCATTGGTTCCAATTTTACTTTAGTAAGGATGACGGGATTAACCGCCATATCATGGACCGTGTGAAGGCTGAAGGCTACAAAGCGATTGTCTTGACAGCAGATGCAACTGTAGGGGGGAATCGTGAGGTCGATAAGCGCAATGGTTTTGTCTTCCCAGTTGGCATGCCGATTGTTGAGGAATACCTGCCAGAAGGTGCTGGAAAATCAATGGACTTTGTTTACAAGTCAGCCAAACAACGCTTGTCTCCACGCGATGTAGAATTCATCGCTGCGTATTCAGGACTTCCTGTGTATGTCAAGGGCCCACAATGCCGTGAGGACGTTGAACGCTCTCTTGCCGCAGGTGCTTCTGGTATCTGGGTAACCAACCACGGTGGTCGCCAAATCGACGGTGGACCAGCTGCCTTTGACTCACTTCAAGAAGTTGCTGAAGCAGTTGATAAACGTGTACCAATTGTCTTTGACTCTGGTGTTCGTCGCGGTCAACACGTCTTTAAAGCCTTGGCTTCAGGAGCAGACTTGGTAGCCATTGGTCGCCCTGTTATTTATGGTTTGGCTCTCGGTGGTAGTGTTGGTGTGCGTCAAGTCTTTGAGCACTTGAATGCAGAATTGAAGACAGTCATGCAGTTATCTGGAACTCAGACTATTGAAGATGTCAAACACTTCAAACTCCGTCATAACCCATACAACCCAACCTTCTCAGTCGATCCTCGTGATTTGAAATTGTATTGATAAAGAAGATGGCCTCCACCTGATGTGGAGGTTTTTCTTCGTGTATAGAAAGATTAAATCGTTATCAGAAAATATATAAATATATTTTCCGGTCAAATATCTTGCTAGGGCTTTCAAATTCTGTTATACTGGTCCAGTTATTAAATAATAAAGACATTTGGGGTGCTTTAGGCTGAGATGATACCCATTGAACCTGATACAGTTAAGACTGGCGAAGGGAAATGTGAAAAGGTTTTTTTCGTATGTTGAAGGAAACTGTCTAATCTTGTAAGCTAAACTCTAATTCTCGTTTGTAATTGGAGTTTTTTTGTGGCGTTTTTGTGGGTTCAGGCTATCTGTTTGATATCCTCACCCTGATTTTAGCCCCTCTTGGTTTACAGGCTTTTGCCAATGAAATCCTCTTTGGTCTCTGGTGTATGGCTGCGCCCATTGCGGCTATCTTTGTTCCAAGAGTCGGAAGCGCAACGATTGGAGAAGTACTCGCTGCGCTTGCTGAAGTCCTTTATGGTAGTCAATTCGGTCTAGGTGCTCTTTTGTCTGGTTTGGTTCAAGGTTTGGGAAGTGAATTTGGTTTTCTCGTAACCAAGAATCGTTATGAAAGTTGGCTCTCTCTAACTGCTAATAGTATTGGAATTACCCTTTTTAGCTTTGTCTATGAATACATTAAATTAGGTTACTATGCCTTCTCCCTTCCTTTTGTCTTTTCCTTGCTGGTGGTGCGTTTTATTTCCGTCTTTTTCTTCTGTACCATCTTGGTTCGTGCCATTGTCAAACTCTATCATCAGTTTGCGGCCGGAGGCAAGGCGTAGATGGGGCTGGAACTACGGGGGATTCAGTCACCAATCTTTTCGGAACCGATTGCTTTTACTTTTCACGCGCAAGCTTTTACCTTGTTAGTTGGGAGCAGTGGTTCAGGAAAATCGAGCCTTTTTCAAATCATTGCCCAGGTCACTTCCTTACCTTATAGTGGTCAAGTCCTGATAGATGGAAACCAGGTCAGTCAGCTTTCAATCGTTGAACGTGTTCAGACGGTTGGCATTCTCTTTCAAAATCCCAATCACCAATTTACCATGGAGAACTTGTTTGAGGAGCTGATTTTTACCTTGGAAAATATTGGCCATCCTGTGCGGGAGATTGATGCTAAAATAGCTGAGGTGGTCCGGCAATGTCGCTGCAAGGCGATTTTGTACCGTCCAATTCATCACTTATCAGGTGGGGAGAAGCAAAAGGCTGCACTGGCTGTTCTTTTTGCTATGAACCCTAGAGTCTATCTCTTGGATGAGCCCTTCGCTTCCATTGATCGAAAGAGTAGGCTGGAGATATTGGAGATTCTAAAAGAGTTGGCTCTTGATGGGAAGACAGTCATCCTGTGTGACCATGATTTATCAGACTATGAAGCCTATATCGACCATATGGTGGAGCTAAGAGACGGCCAGTTAAGGGAGGTGTTTCAAATCCCTTGCTCTGAAATGACACAGGTTGCTTCAAAGGAAGTTGTTTCTAGTCCAAAACTATTCCATATGGACCGTGTGACTTGTGAGCTGGGTAATCGTCCCCTCTTTTCGATTGCTGATTTTACATTCTACCAAGGAATTTCCTGTATCTTGGGTGATAATGGTGTTGGGAAATCAACCCTCTTTCGCTCCATTCTTCAATTTCAAAAGTATAAGGGGTGCATTACTTGGAAGGGTTCGGTCCTGAAAAAGAAAAAGAGTGTGTATCGTGACTTGACGGGTGTTGTTCAGGAAGCTGAGAAGCAATTTATCCGAGTCAGTCTGAAAGAGGAACTGCAATTAGATAGTCCAGACTCGGAAAGAAATCAGCGGATTCTCCAAGCTTTACGATATTTTAATCTGGAGCAGGCGCTTGATAAGAGTCCCTATCAATTAAGTGGTGGCCAGCAAAAGATTCTTCAGCTATTGACCATCTTGACCAGCAAGGCGTCTGTGATTTTGCTAGATGAACCATTTGCTGGTTTGGATGATAGAGCTTGCCATTATTTCTGTCAGTGGATTCTGGAGGACAGAAACCAAGGAAGAAGTTTTTTGATCATTAGCCATCGTTTAGATCCCTTAATCTCTGTGGTTGATTATTGGATTGAGATGACTAGTGAGGGGCTCAGTCATCTCCAAGACGTGATCATCAGCAAACCTCTCCCCTCTCTGAACAATGATACTCTAGGGGAGGTGAGGTAGTATGATCAAAGTAGCAACCAAGACACCAGTTATCAGCCTCTTCTTTCTAATTTTATCCTTGGAAACATCTTTCATTCCTTCGATTGCTCTGAATCTTTCTGTAGTCGCATTTTGCATCCTCTTTATGCTCTATTATCGTCGATTTAAAATGTTGGCTTGGATGATTGTGCTCGCCATCTTACCATCTTTGGCCAACTACTGGGCAGTTCAGTCACATGGGGATGCTTCGCAGGCAGTGATACTTGGGACGAGGGCTTTTGTGACGGTTTGTATCGGCCTTGTCTTTGTTTCCAGTATTTCCTTAAAAGAGCTTCTCTTGTACTTGGCTCAAAAGGGGTTATCACGGTCTTGGGCCTATGCCTTGATTGTGGTATTCAATGCCTTTCCCCTCATTCAGCAAGAAATCAAGTCCCTCAAGGAAGCTTGCTTATTGCGTGGTCAAAAATTGAATGTTTGGTCGCCCTTGATTTACAGCAAGGTTCTGATGACGGTCTTTAGATGGCGCCATCTCTACTTGAGAGCTCTGTCTGCACATGGATATGACGAACATGTGCAGTTGGAGAATCGCTATCGGACTTTTTATATTTCTAAAAAAACAAAATTAATCTACCTGCTGTTCTTTTTATTACTTCAAACCAGTTTATTTCTATAAAGGAGTTATTATGGAATTTACAGATATTGCGATGGGATTATCCAAGGAAGCTTGGCAGGATTCCTTTCATCACCCATTTGTATTACAGTTACAAGAGGGGGATTTAGAACCTTCCATCTTTCGCTATTACCTGATTCAGGATGCTTACTATCTGAAGGCTTTCTCAGAAGCCTATCGCCTCTTAGCTGATAAGACTTCAAACGAGGAAATGAAAAGACTCTTGAAACAAAATGCCCAGAGTCTAGTGGAGGGTGAGTTGTTTATCCGCCAACAATTTTTCAAGGAATTAGGAATCAGCGACCAGGAAATGGAGCAACATCCAATCGCTTCAACCTGTTATCATTACATTTCTCATATTTATCGTCAATTTGCAGAGCCAAACTTGGGCATTGCTTTTGCTAGTTTGCTCCCATGTCCTTGGCTATACCATGATTTAGGCAAGGAACTTAATCGCAAACCATCCCCGAATCCTCTTTATCAACAGTGGATTGAAACCTATATTACCGATGAGTTAGAACAGCAGATTAAAGAGGAAGAAGCCCTGGTCAATCAGCTCTATCGCGAAAGCGACGAGACGGACAAACAAAAAATGCTAGAGGCCTTCCACCGAAGTGTCCACATGGAAGCCAAGTTTTGGGAGATGGCTTACCAGCACCAAACATGGACGAGTGATTTGCAGTCCTTAGAAAAAGAAAAGAAATAAAAATGAGAAACCACCAACTACAAGTTCACAAATTAACCATTTTATCCATGATGATTGCCCTTGACGTAGTTCTTACACCCATCTTTCGAATTGAAGGGATGGCACCGATGTCCAGTGTAGTCAACATTCTTGCAGGAATTTTGATGGGGCCTGTTTATGCCTTGGTCATGGCTACAGTCACAGCCTTTATCCGTATGTCTACTCAGGGCATTCCCCCTTTGGCCCTCACGGGAGCTACTTTCGGAGCCCTCCTTGCAGGTCTCTTTTATAAGTACGGCCGGAAATTTCACTATTCTGCTCTAGGAGAGATTTTGGGAACAGGTATTATCGGTTCTATTGTTTCCTATCCTGTTATGGTTCTCTTTACAGGATCTGCGGCCAAGCTTAGCTGGTTTATCTACACTCCTCGATTTTTTGGAGCAACCTTGATCGGTACAGCGATTTCCCTTATTGCCTTTCGATTTTTAATCAAGCAGGAATTCTTTAAAAAAGTACAAGGATATTTCTTTGGAGAAAGGATAGACTGATGCAGGCATTTACAAATCCTTTCCCTCTGGCAACCAGTTCCTTGATTCACTGCATCACCAATGAGATTTCCTGTGAGATGCTGGCTAATGGCATTTTGGCTCTAGGATGCAAACCTGTCATGGCAGATGACCCTCGTGAAGTTCTTGATTTTACTAAACAAAGCCAAGCTCTCTTCATCAATTTGGGACATTTGTCTGCTGAGAAGGAAAAAGCAATCCGTACGGCAGCTTCTTATGTAGCTCAAACTTGTCTCCCAATGGTAGTAGATGCGGTTGGCGTAGCAACATCTCCCATTCGTAAGAATCTAGTTAGAGAACTTTTAGAATACAAGCCCACAGTCCTTAAAGGAAATATGTCGGAAATCCGAAGTCTTGTTGGTTTAAAGCACCACGGAGTTGGAGTTGATGCTAGCCATAAGGATCAAGAAACTGAGGATCTGCTTCAAGCCTTGAAAGACTGGTGTCAGACCTATCCTGGTATGTCGTTCCTAGTCACTGGCCCCAAGGATCTCATCGTTTCGGAAAATCAAGTTGCTGTATTGAGGAATGGCTGTGCAGAATTGGACTGGATAACAGGGACAGGAGACCTGGTTGGAGCCTTGACAACCGTTTTTCTCAGCCAAGGAAAGACTGCCTTTGAAGCTTCCTGCCTAGCAGTTTCTTATCTCAATATCGCTGCTGAGAGAATAATTGTTCAAGGAATGGGATTGGAAGATTTTCGTTACCAAGTTCTCAATCAGCTCTCTCTCCTAAAAAGAGATGAAAACTGGCTAGATGCTATTAAAGGAGACCTTTATGAATAGAGAAACACTCAGACTATATCTGGTAACCAATCGCTACCAAGATTCCTTGGAAAACTTTCTTGAAAAAGTCGAGACGGCCTGCCATTCAGGTGTTACCATCATCCAACTACGAGAAAAAAATCTCACCACCAATCAATACTATCATCTGGCAAAACAAGTCAAGGAAATAACCGACGCCTATCAGGTCCCCTTGATTATCGATGATCGTTTGGATGTCTGTCTTGCAGTAGATGCTGCAGGTCTGCATATTGGCGACGATGAACTACCAGTTTCGGTTGCTCGCCAAGTCTTGGGTCCTGACAAAATCCTCGGTGTCACTGCTAAAACGGTTAAAAGAGCCCTCGAAGCAGAAACATCGGGTGCGGATTACTTGGGAACAGGAGCCATTTTCCCGACTACGACCAAAGAAAATGCACCTATCACCCAGATTTCAACCTTGAAAACCATTTGCCAAACGGTCGCCATTCCAGTAGTTGCTATTGGAGGCTTGACGTCAGAGAACATTGACCAACTTGCTACAACTGGTATAGCTGGTGTAGCTGTAGTCCGTGATTTGATGCAGGCAGAAGATATTGAGGCAAAAGCGCATACCATTTTAACAAAGCTGGATGACATGATTTCCTAATCAAAAACTCTCTAATTCCCTTAAAGTGGGAACTAGAGAGTTTTTTAATCTTTAAAACTTGTATGGTTGACTGGACCAGAACCATGACCGAGTTGAGGAGCGTCTTGGATGGCTTTTGTGATAAAGGCCTTGGCCTTATCTACTGCCTGATAAAGACTTCTGCCCTTGGCAAGTTCAGCCGTAATCACTGCAGCAAAGGTACATCCGGTACCATGGGTATGACAGGTTTGAATTCGTGGCCTTTCCCAAACAAATTGTTCCTCTTTGGTAAAGAGGAAATCCTTGGCACCACCTTCAAGATGACCACCTTTGATAACTAAGGACTGAGGACCAAATTCTTTTAAAATCAGGCGACCAGCACGTTGCATGTCTTCTGGGTCATGAATTGAGAAATCAACAATCTCTTCTGTTTCAGGAAGATTGGGTGTGATAATGGTTGCAAGGGGAAGCAGATTTGTTTTTAGGTAGCTTCTCGCACTAGTATCAATTAGGGTATCCCCGCTTGTTGCGACCATAACAGGGTCAAGCACGTAGGGGCAGTCCAGTTTTTTAAGATAGGGTTGGATGATCTCCATGATTTCAGTAGTTGCCAACATCCCTGTTTTTACAGCCTGAGGCTTGATATCCGAAAAGACACTCTCCAATTGAGCTTCCAGCATTTGGTTGGAGACGTGTTCGATTAATTGAACGCCTCTGGTATTTTGAGCGACAAGGCTGGTCACAACGGCCATTCCATAGACATCTCTAGCTTGGAATGACTTTAAATCAGCCATAATGCCAGCACCGCCACTAGGGTCAGTCCCTGCAATGGATAGAGCAACGGGTAAATAAGTCATCTAAAACCTCCCAACCAACTGAAGTTTGTATTCTTAAGAACAAGCTAGTCTGTTTGAGGAAAGCAATAGAAGACCAGCTAGTCCTCATTATCATTTCCACTTCCATCAGCTAGCATTACCTAGATTGAGTCAAAGGGATCTAACAGTCGTTAATCTCAGCTTTACGCACCCCTAGTGGTTGTTTTCTTTTTTCTTCAGTATAGCATATTTTTATAGTTTATATAGTAAAATTTGACTGCAAATCTCTCGTTACAGGATTAAAATTCTATTTTTCAAAGAAATAAGAACATTTATAATTGACAAATGTAGATTTTGAGAGTATACTTAGAAACATAATTGACAAATGTAGATTTTGGAGGTGTACTGATGCAGATTTCAGATGCAGAATGGCAGGTTATGAAGATTGTTTGGATGCAGGGAGAACAGACCAGTACGGATTTGATCAGGGTTCTGGCGGAGCGGTTTGACTGGTCCAAGTCTACAGTTCAAACCCTTTTGGCTCGTCTGGTTGAGAAAGAGTGCCTGACCAGGAAAAAAGAGGGCAAGTCCTTTGTCTATTCAGCCCTTTTAACTCTGGACCAGAGTCGAGACTTGCTTGTCCAAGATATCAAAGACAAGGTTTGTTCTCGTAGGATTAAGAACTTGTTGGCTGATTTGATTGTCGAATGTGATTTTACTCAGGCTGACCTGGAAGACTTGGAAGCTGTGATTTCTGAGAAAAAAGCTAGCGCAGTTGCTGAAGTAAGATGTAATTGTATGTAAAGGAGACGTCATGTTAAATAGTACTGTAACCATTGTTTGTATTGCCCTTATTGCGTTTATCTTGTTTTGGTTTTTCAAAAAGCCTGAAAAATCTGGACAGAAGGCCCAGCAAAAAAAGAGATACCAAGAGATCCGAGTGGAAGTCATGGGAGGCTATACGCCTGAGTTGATTATCCTCAAGAAATCAGTGCCAGCCCGTATTGTCTTTGACCGTAAGGACCCTTCACCCTGTCTGGATCAGATTGTTTTCCAGACTTTGGTGTGCATGCGGATCTTCCTATGGGTGAAGAGTATGTAGTGGAAATCACGCCTGAGCAGGCTGGAGAATTTGGCTTTGCATGTGGTATGAACATGATGCACGGTAAGATGATTGTAGAGTAGGAGGAAATGATGACAGAAATTGTGAAAGCAAGCCTAGAAAATGGCATTCAAAAAATCCGTATCACAGCTGAAAAAGGCTATCATCCAGCCCATATTCAGCTTCAAAAAGGGATTCCAGCTGAGATTACCTTTCATCGTGCCACCCCTTCAAACTGTTACAAGGAAATTCTTTTTGAAGAAGAAGGAATTCTAGAACCAATCGGTGTAGACGAGGAGAAGACAATTCGTTTTACACCTCAAGAATTAGGTCAACATGAATTTTCATGTGGTATGAAAATGCAAAAGGGAAGCTATACCGTAGTTGAGAAGACGCGAAAATCTTTGTCACTTTTGCAACGTTTTTGGATTACCAGTATCTTTACCCTGCCTCTTGTTATTCTCATGATTGGGATGTTGACAGGGACTATTAGTCACCCAGTCATGCATTGGGGTACCTTTTTAGCTACAACACCTATCGTGCTAGTTGCCGGTGGTCCTTATATTCAGAGTGCTTGGGCCAGCTTTAAAAGGCACAATGCCAACATGGATACCTTAGTGGCACTGGGAACTCTAGTAGCCTATATTTATAGTTTAGTTGCTCTCTTTACTGGGCTTCCTGTCTACTTTGAAAGTGCTGGATTTATCCTCTTCTTTGTTCTTTTGGGAGCCGTTTTTGAGGAAAAAATGCGAAAAAATACTTCCCAAGCTGTGGAGAAATTACTGAATTTACAAGCTAAAACAGCAGAAGTCTTGCGTGATGATAGCTATGTTCAAGTTCCCTTGGACCAAGTCAAGGTAGGCGACTTGATTCGGGTGCATCCCGGTGAAAAGATTGCGGTTGATGGTGTTGTAGTCGAAGGTATGTCCAGTATTGACGAATCCATGGTGACAGGTGAGAGCCTGCCAGTAGACAAAACAGTTGGAGATACTGTCATTGGCTCCACCATCAATAATAGTGGTACCCTTGTTTTTAAAGCAGAAAAAGTTGGTTCAGAGACTGTCTTGGCACAGATTGTGGACTTTGTGAAGAAAGCTCAAACGAGCCGTGCACCGATTCAGGATTTGACGGATAAGATTTCAGGAATTTTTGTCCCTGCAGTTGTCATTTTAGCGATTCTGACTTTTTGGGTTTGGTTTGTTTTGCTTGGGGCTAGCTTTGCGACCTCTCTTCTTTATGGGGTGGCAGTTTTAATTATCGCCTGCCCTTGTGCCCTAGGCCTTGCAACACCGACAGCCCTCATGGTGGGGACAGGACGGAGTGCCAAGATGGGAGTTCTCCTCAAAAATGGAACCGTCTTACAGGAAATCCAGAAAGTCCAAACTCTTGTCTTTGATAAGACAGGAACTTTGACAGAAGGAAAACCAGTTGTTACTAATATCATTGGCGACGAGACAGAAGTGCTCGGCTTAGCTGCCTCTTTGGAAGAGGCCTCTCAACACCCTCTGGCTCAAGCCATTGTCAAGCGGGCGACTGAAGCAGGACTTGAACTTCAACCTGTAGAAAATTTCCAAGCCCTACACGGAAAAGGTGTTTCAGGGCAAATCAATGGGAAACAAGTCTTGCTTGGAAATGCTAAAATGCTAGATGGCATGGATATTTCGAGTGCTTATCAGGAAAAACTTGAAGAATTGGAAAAAGAAGCTAAGACAGTTGTGTACTTGGCTGTTGACAATGAAATCAAAGGCTTGCTTGCCCTACAGGATATCCCCAAGGAAAATGCCAAGCTTGCCATCAGTCAGTTGAAAAAACGTGGTCTCCGAACAGTGATGTTGACAGGAGATAATGCTGGCGTGGCGCGAGCTATTGCAGATCAAATTGGTATCGAAGAGGTCATTGCTGGTGTTTTGCCAGAAGAAAAAGCGCATGAAATCCATCAACTTCAACAGGCTGGTAAAGTAGCCTTTATCGGAGATGGTATCAATGATGCGCCAGCTCTCAGTGTGGCGGATGTCGGGATTGCCATGGGCGCAGGAACCGATATTGCTATTGAGTCGGCAGGGATTGTTCTTACTCACAATGATTTGACAGGAGTGGTTCGCGCCTTTGATATGAGCAAGAAAACCTTCAATCGTATTCTTCTCAACCTCTTCTGGGCCTTTATCTACAATGTCATCGGAATTCCGATTGCTGCAGGAGTCTTTTCAGGAATTGGATTGGCCCTCAATCCAGAACTGGCTGGTCTAGCCATGGCCTTTAGTTCTGTATCTGTTTTGACCAGTTCACTCATGCTAAACTTTAGTAGAATAGACTAAAAGCGGGCTTGCTCGCTTTTTATTATAAAACAGTTATATAAAACGTTTTCAAACTGTACTGTAATAGAGAATAAAAACTTCTGAGCACATTCTTAGGAGACCCAAAACAAATGTGGTAAAGTAGTAGAGTAAAAATTTGCTGAAACGTTTCCAATTAGTATATGAAAACGGATTTATCAAGTTTTAAAAATATTTGAAGGAGAGTTATCATTATGACTCAAGGGAAAATTACTGCATCTGCAGCAATGCTCAACGTATTGAAAACATGGGGCGTAGACACAATCTACGGTATCCCATCAGGAACACTCAGCTCATTGATGGACGCTTTGGCTGAAGACAAAGATATCCGCTTCTTGCAAGTTCGCCATGAAGAAACAGGTGCTCTTGCAGCGGTTATGCAAGCTAAATTCGGCGGCTCAATCGGGGTTGCAGTTGGTTCAGGTGGTCCAGGTGCGACTCACTTGATTAACGGTGTTTACGATGCAGCTATGGATAACACTCCATTCCTTGCTATCCTTGGATCACGTCCTGTTAATGAATTGAACATGGATGCCTTCCAAGAATTGAACCAAAACCCAATGTACAATGGTATCGCTGTCTACAACAAACGTGTAGCTTACGCTGAGCAATTGCCAAAAGTAATCGACGAAGCTTGCCGTGCTGCAGTTTCTAAAAAAGGTCCAGCTGTTGTTGAAATCCCAGTAAACTTCGGTTTCCAAGAAATCGACGAAAACTCATACTACGGTTCAGGTTCGTACGAACGTTCATTCATCGCTCCTGCCTTGAACGAAGTTGAAATCGACAAAGCTGTTGAAATCTTGAACAATGCTGAACGCCCAGTTATCTACGCTGGTTACGGTGGTGTTAAAGCTGGTGAAGTGATTACTGAATTGTCACGTAAAATTAAAGCACCAATCATCACAACTGGTAAAAACTTTGAAGCGTTTGAATGGAACTATGAAGGTTTGACAGGTTCTGCTTACCGTGTTGGTTGGAAACCAGCCAACGAAGTGGTCTTTGAAGCAGACACAGTTCTTTTCCTTGGTTCAAACTTCCCATTTGCTGAAGTTTACGAAGCCTTCAAGAACACTGAAAAATTCATCCAAGTCGATATCGACCCTTACAAACTTGGTAAACGTCATGCCCTTGATGCTTCTATTCTTGGTGATGCAGGTCAAGCAGCACAAGCCCTTCTTGACAAAGTGAACCCAGTTGAATCTACTCCATGGTGGCGTGCAAACGTGAAGAACAACCAAAACTGGCGTGATTACATGAACAAACTCGAAGGTAAAACTGAGGGTGAATTGCAATTGTACCAAGTTTACAATGCAATCAACAAACATGCTGACCAAGACGCTATCTACTCAATCGACGTAGGTGACACTACTCAAACATCTACTCGTCACCTTCACATGACACCTAAGAACATGTGGCGTACATCTCCACTCTTTGCGACAATGGGTATTGCCCTTCCTGGTGGTATCGCTGCTAAGAAAGACAATCCAGATCGCCAAGTATGGAACATCATGGGTGACGGTGCATTCAACATGTGCTACCCAGACGTTATCACAAACGTTCAATACGACCTTCCAGTTATCAACGTTGTCTTCTCAAATGGTAAATATGCCTTCATCAAGGACAAATACGAAGATACAAACAAACACTTGTTTGGTTGTGACTTCCCTAACGCGGACTACGCGAAAATCGCTGAAGCACAAGGAGCTGTTGGATTTACAGTTGACCGTATCGAAGATATCGATGCAGTTGTTGCAGAAGCTGTTAAATTGAACAAAGAAGGTAAAACTGTTGTTATCGATGCTCGCATCTCTCAACATCGTCCACTTCCAGTAGAAGTACTTGAATTGGATCCAAAACAACACTCAGAAGAAGCAATCAAAGCCTTCAAGGAAAAATACGAAGCAGAAGAACTCGTACCATTCCGCCTCTTCTTGGAAGAAGAAGGATTGCAATCACGCGCAATCAAATAATTTCTCTCATCAAAAATCAAATGTAAACTTTGTAGATTTTATTCTTTGATTTTCTTAGAGCAGAACTTGAAAAGATCGGAGCAATCCGGCCTTTTTCTGGAGGATAGTAAATGAATTTAAATCAATTAGATATCATCGTTTCAGATGTTCCTCAAGTCTGTGCTGACTTGGAGCGTATTTTGGATAAAAAAGCCGATTATGTTGACGACAGTTTTGCACAGTTCACGATTGGCAGTCACTGCCTCATGTTATCACAAAATCATTTGGTTCCTTTGGAAAACTTTCAGTCAGGAATCATTCTTCACATTGAGGTTGAGGATGTAGAGCAGAACTACCAACGGTTGAAAGATCTTGGTATCACAGTTTTAAACGGTCCAGCTGTAACCGAATGGGGAACGGAATCGCTACTAGTTAAAGGCCCTGCTGGTCTAGTGATTGATTTTTATCGTATGAAGTAGGGCGCTTAGTCATTTGACGTTAACCTTAGCTATTTTTAAAACAGAAATTGAGAATGTGAATTATAAAAAGATCGGAGCAATCCGGTCTTTTTATAACGGTTTTTAGCACACAAATTATTGATAGCGCTTTCTTGTTGCGCTATAATGAACATAAATATAGGTGGAGTGAGTGCTTTAAATAAATTAGGAAGGAGGAAATAATGCGTTTTTAAAGCATGTATCTTATTAAAGTCTTAATTGGTATTGATTAGTGAGTAGGGAGGGGAGGTGATTTCCCCTCTTTTTTCGTATAAAAGGAGTCATCTATGTATGGTTTATTAAAAAAAATATTAGCATGTTCTTCCTTTATCTTGATAACCCTTGTCGGTCTTCTCTTTGTTTACCACTATAAGAGTGAATTGTTGGGAGGTTATAGTCAGAAAGTTGATGTTGTGAGTTCGACTAGTTCCATTGCTACGGATTTACAGAAAATTGCAGAAGATACTGGAACTGTTCTGGCGAGGAGAATAGTAGATATTAAAGAAAATGAGAGAGGTGAGGTGGAAAACACTTACATTCCTATTGGAGGAGAACTACCAAAAGATTTACCCTTACAAGAGAACCAAGGACTTATTCAAAATGATTCATATAATACTCTTTATATTATTGTCAAAGGAAATCTAAGCGCTCAAGATTTGGCAGGCAGATTGATTGAAAAGGGACATCAAGCGAATGCTGTGGAAGCAAATTCTGGACTCGCCCTCTTAAAATTTCTCTTAGTCTATCCACAAGCTATTATGATAGCCTTTGTTTTTCTAATTTCTTTTCTTACACTCCTGGTTGCGGACTATATTGTTAATATTCGATCGGTCAGTATCAAGAGAATATCAGGATTAGGTAAGTATCAGATTGCCCTTAGGGGAATTTGGAAAGAGAGTCTTTTTTTAGTAGAGAGTGCTAGCATTGTATTTGTACTAGCTATTCTTATACTTATTTTACAAAGAAATGCTACATTACTTGCTATAGAATTGATTGGATTTCCCTTACTAGCTTGGTTAGTCATTCTACTTTTTCTAAACTTTTTTGCCTCCAATCTGTTTTATCATATCTTACAGAGACAACCGATGAACCTATCCCTTAAGGGGAAAGCTCCCTTGCATTTGATTTTTGTTTTGGTTATTGTAACACAGATTTTTTCACTCCTAACGGTTATGTACAGCATTTATGGGGTGGTGGATATGACTAGACAAGTGAGAACCTTGGAAGAAGGGAAGCAAGCGTGGACACAATATCCTAGCTATTTTGCGACTCATGGTCTTGATACAGGAGAGGAGAAAGTTGATAAAGAAAGAGTACAGGCATTTTACGGTGACTTAATCTCAAAAACTGAGCCACTATACATTGGAACTACTTTAGATTATATTGCTATGTCTAGTAATTCTCAGAAAAACTCTGATTATCCAACTTCTGAAAATATTTCAAATCAACTAAAAGTTAATCGAAAGTTCATTAAGCAAAGTGGTCTTCAACTAAACACAGAAGGACAAGCTTTCTTTGAACAAATGGGAGACTTTGATCGTTTGATTTTAATTCCAAAGAGTAAGGAAAATAAGATTGAGGATTTGAAAAAGGTTTGGTCTCGGTTTGTTCAAAAGGGATTTGCACCCGATAATGCACCAATTAGGAAAAATCATCCAGATGAAAGAGTGGAAGTTGCGACTTATGAGGGAGGAGAAAACCTCTTTATCTATCCGATTTTTACTTCTGTACATTACTTAGTTAATCGAGATAGTTTTGTTCACGATCCGATTATTATCGTGTATGGATCTGCTTATGAAAGACAAGAAGTTGCAGGATTTGATATATCAAACTATGTTTTTGACCATCCTGAGCAACTCAGGGAAATTATAAAACAGTATAAAATGACAGCACATATCGGAAGCTTTACTAATGGTCTTTATTCTTTTGAATCAAAAATCCAACAGGTGACAGTGGAAAGATTGTTACTCTTGATTGCGTCGTGCATTAGTCTAGCTACTTCCATCTTGTTGATGATTTTGTTAAATACACTTTATTTTTATCAAGGGCGTAAGACTTATTTTATTGAACGTTTAGCAGGAAAATCTCTTATTGTGATTCATCATTTTTACTTGCTTACCTTGATGTGTGGTTACTTTTTATTAGCAGGTTTGGATACTTTCTTACATCTCCCAATCTTGGTTACGTTATTTCCTATTTTTATGGCTGTTGGTTTTCTCGCACTCTTTTTCTTTCAATTAAGGCAACACCAAACAAGTAGTATCTTGTATCTGAAAGTAGGGTAATATGATTGAGTTAAGAGATATTCAAAAGACATTTGATGGGCATGTTGTTCTTCGTGATTACTCTTATCAGTTTTGTGAGGGGAAATCTTATGCCTTGATAGGAGAATCAGGTGCTGGTAAGACAACTTTGTTAAATATCATTGGAAAGCTAGAAACAGCTCAAAATGGTACAGTAGAAATAAATGGCATTGACCATAGAAAGATAAAGGAAAAAACTTATTTTAAAGATTTTGTTAGCTATCTTTTTCAAAATTATGGATTAATTGAAAACAGGAGTATTAAAGATAATTTGGAATTGGCTTTTATTGGCAAGAAACTTTCCAGAAAAGATAAAGTGGAACAAATGTGTGAAGCATTAAAAAAGGTTCATCTCCAGCTCGATTTGAATCGGAAAATTTATTCTTTATCTGGTGGGGAAGCCCAACGTGTTGCCATAGCTAAAGTCATGCTAAAGGATTCTCCAATTGTACTTGCGGATGAACCTACGGCTCCATTGGATGAAAAAAATAGCCGAGAGATTATTGATTTGATTCTTGGGTTACAAAATGAAAAACGTATTATTATCATTGCGACTCATGATAAAAGCGTTTATGAGCGTTTAGATGAAGTGATAGTGGTAAGAAATGAGCAGAAATGAAAAACCGATTTAGTTTGACGCTTATCTTTTTTCAGGTAATGATAGCAGGCTCCTCTCTTTTTGTTATCCTAACTCAGTTTGGTTTACTTCGTCAACCTGTAAAAATCATCATACAAATGATCTGTCTTTTTAGTTTTTTATCTGTATGTATTACTATCTACAATTATGTTCGTGAAGAAAAGGATTAAAAGATACTGTTTTTATGAATGAGTGTATGATAGTTTTATTGTTCAACCTGATTGGGGAACAGAGTCCTTGCTTGTAAAAGGTCCTGCTGGTCTAGTGATTGATTTTTATCGTATGAAGTAGGTAATTCTATTATCAAATTTTTTATCTAAAAATTTAAACATTCTTAGAGCGGAACTTAAAAAGATCGGAGCAATCCGGTCTTTTTCTGTTTCCTCTTTCTTATCAGAAGATTGTGATAGTTTACATCTTTATAACAAAAGCTTCAAAGTCTTGATTGTTTTGAAGAAAGATTATAAAATATGATTCATAAAAATGAAAGAGGTTTTGAAAATGTATGAAAAACAAATGAAAATTTTGGGTTGGGTAGCGACCTTTATGTCTGTTATGATGTATGTCTCTTACTTCCCACAAATCATGAACAACTTGGCTGGTCAAAAAGGCAACTTCATCCAACCCTTAGTCGCAGCCATCAACTGTAGTCTCTGGGTTTATTACGGTCTTTTCAAGAAAGAAAGAGATATTCCCCTCGCGGCTGCTAATGCACCAGGTATCGTTTTCGGTCTGGTAACGGCTATCACAGCTTTGATTTAAAAAAAAGACTGGTTTCAGTCTTTTTTTCGTATATATAAAAGTAAGTTTAGTGCTATCATTATCCAGAGAGTTCAAAACTTTTTGCCTCCTTTTTAGTATAATAGAAGTAATAAATCAATCGAGGTAAAGTGATGACAGAAATACTACAATTTCCAGAAGGATTTCTCTGGGGTGGTGCAACGGCGGCTAATCAATGTGAGGGTGCTTATAATCAGGACGGCCGCGGTCTTGCTAATGTGGATGTGGTACCGATTGGTCCAGACCGTGAGGCTATTATTACAGGTCAGAAAAAGATGTTTTCGTTTGAGGAGGGCTATTTTTATCCAGCAAAGGAAGCCATTGATATGTACCATCATTACAAGGAAGATATTGCGCTTTTTGCAGAAATGGGATTTAAAACCTATCGACTTTCCATTGCTTGGACTCGGATTTTTCCTCAAGGTGACGAAGCAGAGCCAAATGAAGCTGGCCTAGCTTTTTATGAGGATTTATTTAAGGAATGCCACAAGTATGGAATTGAACCACTGGTGACCATCACGCATTTCGATTGCCCCATGCACTTAATCAGGGAGTACGGTGGTTGGCGCAACCGTCGCATGTTGGACTTTTACGCAAATCTCTGTCGCACCCTCTTTACCCGTTACAAGGGATTGGTCAAGTACTGGCTCACCTTCAACGAAATCAATATGATTTTGCATGCCCCCTTTTTAGGAGCAGGGATTTGTTTTGAAGAAGGAGAAAACCAAGATCAGGTCAAATACCAAGCAGCCCACCATGAGTTAGTAGCCTCGGCTATGGCGACTAAAATTGCCCACGAAATTGACCCAGAAAACAAGGTGGGATGTATGTTGGCAGCAGGGCAATATTATCCTAACACTGCCCATCCGAGAGACTACTGGGCAGCCATGGAAGAAGACCGTAAGAGTTACTTCTTCGTTGATGTTCAAGGGCGTGGGGAATACCCAAACTATGCCAAGAAGCAGTGGGAGCGTGAGGGAATTAAGATTGAAATGTCGACAGAAGATTTGGACTTGTTAAAGAATCACACTGTTGATTTTGTTTCCTTCTCTTATTATGCGAGTCGAGTGGCTTCAGGCGATCCAGAAATGACGGATCTGACAGCTGGAAATGTTTTTGCCTCTATCAAAAATCCCTATCTGGAATCCTCAGAATGGGGTTGGCAGATTGACCCACTGGGGCTTCGTATCACTCTCAATGCCATCTGGGATCGTTATCAAAAGCCTATGTTCATCGTAGAAAATGGCCTCGGTGCTATGGACACGCCAGATGAAAATGGCTACGTAGCAGATGACTATCGGATTGCTTACTTAGAGGCCCATATCAAGGCTATGCGAGATGCTATTTACCAAGATGGCGTTGAATTGCTTGGTTATACGACTTGGGGTTGTATAGATCTGGTTTCAGCTGGAACAGGCGAAATGAACAAGCGTTATGGTTTTATCTATGTGGATCGTGATAATGCAGGTCAAGGAAGTCTCAAACGAAGCAAGAAGAAATCCTTCTACTGGTACAAGGATGTCATTGTCAGCAATGGTGCAAGTATTAAGTAGAGAACATTTGTTCACTATTTTTACAAAATCTTCTCCCTACTTTATAAGATAGGAAAAAGAGTTCAATTCGAACTCTTTTTTTGCTATAATGAGGGGAGAAAAATCAGACAGGAGATCGACATGTCAGAACCATTATTTTTACAATCAGTTATGCAAGAAAAAATCTGGGGTGGAACCAAGCTACGTGATGAGTTTGGCTATGACATTCCAAGTGAAAAAATCGGAGAATACTGGGCTATTTCAGCCCACCCAAATGGGGTTTCAAAGGTTGCTAATGGTCGCTTTGAAGGAATAGACCTTGCTACTTTGTATGCGGAACACCGTGAATTGTTTGGCAATCGTCCAGAACCTGTATTTCCACTCTTGACCAAGATACTCGATGCCAACGATTGGCTCAGTGTCCAAGTTCACCCAGACGATGCCTATGGACTAGAGCATGAAGGCGAGCTCGGGAAAACAGAGTGCTGGTACATCATCGCTGCGGATGAAGGTTCAGAGATTATCTATGGTCACAATGCCAAATCAAAAGAAGAACTTCGCCAGCAAATTGAGGACAAAAACTGGGATACCTTGCTGACAAAAGTGCCAGTCAAGGCTGGTGATTTCTTCTATGTACCAAGCGGAACCATGCACGCTATTGGAGCAGGTATCTTGATTCTTGAAACCCAGCAGTCTAGCGATACCACCTACCGTGTCTATGACTTTGACCGCAAGGACGACAAGGGCAACTTGCGTGAACTTCACCTTGAAAAATCTATCGATGTTTTAAACATTGGAGAGCCTGCCAATAGCCGTCCTGTAACTATCAAAGCAGATGATCTACGTTCCACTCTCCTTGTATCCAATGACTTCTTCGCAGTTTACAAGTGGGAAATTACTGGCAAAGTTGACTTCGAAAAGACAGCAGACTACAGCCTGTTCAGTGTCTTAGCTGGTCAGGGTCAATTGACTGTTGACGGGGAAAATTATCCAATCCAAAAAGGCAGCCACTTTATCCTACCAAGTGATGTTAAAGCTTGGATCTTGGAAGGTCAAGGCTTGGAATTGATTGTTAGTCATCCATAAAAAAGAAAGGGCCTGAGTTCACTACTCAAGTCCTTTTTGATTACATAAATTGGGCGATAAAAACCACAATGATGATAATAGGAATGATAAAACGAAGGAGGAAGAGCCAGACCTGGAAAAGTCCCTGTTTCCATGCTCTTTCATCGAGATGGAGTTCCTCCATAGCAAGAGCCTTTTTAAAGATATAGCCTGTAAAAAGTGAAAGGCAGAGGGCTCCAAATGGCATGAGGAGATTGGAAACCAAGAAATCCATAGCATCAAAGAAGGTCTTCCCAAAAATGTGAACATCCGCCATGACCCCATAGGATAGAGCTGAAGGAATTCCAAAGACAAAGGTCAAGATTCCTAAAATAGCACTCCATTTAGCACGCTTGCGGTTATCCTGATTGGTGATATTGCCCACATTGATTTCCAGCATCACGACAGAGGAAGTAACCGTCGCAAATAGGAAGAGCAAGAGGAAAAGGATGTAGAAAATGGTTCCAAAAGGCATCTTGTCAAAGAGTTGAGGCAAGACGATAAAGAGCAGGCTTGGTCCCCCTTCAGACTGGATATTGAAGGCTGACATGGCTGGGAAAATGGCTAGTCCCGCCATGATGGATACCGAGATGTTCATGGCTACGATGGAAATCCCTGACTGGACCAGATTAGTTTTCTTGTCCAAGTAGGATGCATAGGTCAGGATGGCTGTGACCCCTAGTGAGAGGGCAAAGAAAGATTGTCCCAGAGCATAGAGGAGACCAGCGCTAGTTAGTTTTGAAAAGTCTGGTTTGAGGAAGTAGAGAACGCCTTCCATGGCATTTGTCAAACTGAGAGAGCGCCCAATGATAATGACAAAAATGATAAAGAGCAGGGCATCATGACTTTCGAAGCTCTTTCAATCCCTTTTTGAACCCCACGTGATACAATAAAGATATTCAACAAGATAAAGGCAGTTTGTGCGCCAAGGGCAATGGCTGGATTTGAAATGATTGAAGTAAATAACTGAGCATAATCACCCGTTCCACCAAGTTGGAACAATTTTCCAAACTCAATACCTAGATAGACTAAAATCCATCCTCCGATAACACTGTAAAAGGAGAGTAGGATAAAGAGGGCAAAGGCACCAATCCAACCGATAAAGTTGTACTTGTTATTGTTCCCCAGTTTTCCAAAGGTTTTGATTGCGGAAACGCCAGCACTACGGCCAAGGGCAAACTCAGCCAGCAGGAGCGGGAAACCGATTAAAATAGTGGAAATGAGAAAGACCAGTAAAAAACCTCCCCCGCCATTAGCAGCAGTCATGTAGGGGAACTTCCAAACGGCTCCAAGTCCGATGGCTGAACCAGCAGATGCTAGGATAAAGCCTAGTTTCGAGCCCCATTGCGATTTTTCTGACATAGTTGAAACTCCAGTCTTGTTTTTTTAAATAAGAAAAGGCTACTTGAGTTGTCAAATAGCCCTCTCTCAATGGCTCTCTATGAGCCTTCTGTTTGATTGATAGACTTGACTATCCTATCATGTTTTCTGATGTCTGTCAAGAAAACAATTTTCAAGTTTTCACACCTTTCTCAAAAAGTTAAAAATTTTTCTCAAAAACGCTTGACTCTGACCTAGGGGGAGGGGTTATACTATTTCTTGTAAGGAGGAAATCATGTACCATATAAAAGAAGCTGCGCTGATTTCAGGTGTCTCTGTTAAGACCCTGCATCACTACGATAAGATAGGGCTTCTGGTTCCCTTAAAGTCGGAAAACGGCTATCGAACCTACAGTCAGGAGGATTTGGAACGACTTCAGGTCATTCTGTATTACAAATATCTAGGCTTTTCTTTAGAAAAAATAGCAGAGCTGTTAAAGGAAGAAAGGACAGATTTATTGCCTCATTTGACTAGGCAGTTGGACTATTTGACCCAAGAAAGGCAACATCTGGATACCCTGATTTCCACCTTGCAAAAAACCATTCAAGAACAAAAAGGAGAAAGAAAAATGACGATTGAGGAAAAATTCACTGGATTTAGCTATCAAGACAATCAAAAATACCACCAAGAGGCGGTAGAGAAGTATGGTCAAGAAGTCATGGGCCAAGCGCTTGAACGCCAAAAAGGTAGAGAAGATGAGGCTACGACCGCCTTCAACCAAGTTTTTCAAGCCTTGGCACAAAACCTTCAAGCTGGTCTGCCTGCAACAGCAGCCGAAAACCAAGAAGAGGCAGCCAAACTCTTGCAAGCTATTCGTACTTATGGATTTGACTGCTCTATTGAGGTATTCGGTCATATCGGCAAAGGCTACGTCTACAACCCAGAGTTTAAGGAAAACATTGACAAGTTTGGACCTGGTACAGCTCAATACACATCAGATGTTATTGCTGCTTACGTTCAGACAAATGCAGAACAAATAGGCTAGGAATTTCCTAGCCTATTTTTTACTTCAAATCGTAAAGCCAGTCGTCACCGTCTTTGTAGTAAAAAAATTCACTGAGATTCTCTTCCAAAAAAACACGAAGCATATCAGACATATCATCGGTTGCAAGTTTTAGATGAGAAAGATTGTCAAAATCTTCCCACCAAACCTTCCTTTCGGATGAAGACTGGAGTTCACCAGTAAAGTGTTTTGTCTTGTAAAAAAGGACTACATAACGATAATCCTTGTCATCGTACCAGTTTTTGATACCACAGAGTTGGGGTTTGGAAATGGTCAGACCAGTTTCTTCTTTCACTTCACGGATGACAGCATCGACAAAGGATTCGCCACGTTCAACATGACCACCAGGAAAAGTAATGCCAGGCCAGTCAGGATTAACTCGATCTTGAACCAGAACCTTGTCTCCGTTTTGAATCATACACATATTGACAAATTCGACTGTTTCTCTTCTATTCATTCTTCATAACCTTTGATTTTTAATCATAATGCAGACTTCCTGCCACCCATCCGGTGCAGAGGGCAGAAGTGATGTTAAAGCCACCCGTGTGGGCATTGATATCCATGACTTCGCCAGCAAAGTGGAGACCAGGAACGAGCTTACTTTCCAGAGTTTTGGGATTGATTTCCTTGAGACTGACACCGCCTTTGGTGACAAATGACTTGGCAAGAGACATTTTGCCAGTCACAGGGATTCTGAGGGCCTTGATGGACTGGAGAAGTTGTTTGCGTTCCTTTTCAGTCAGTTGTTTGACTTTTTCAGGATAGCCTTGTACCAAAAATTCTGCCAAGCGTTCTGGCAACAAGGTTCTTAAAGCATTTTTCAAGGTTTTTTCCCGATTATCTTCTAGAAATGCCACCAAGTCCTTCTCAGAAAGTTGAGGCAAAACATCCAAAGAAAGGACTTCACCTCCCTTGACAAAGCTAGACATGCGTAGGGCAGCAGGACCTGACAAACCAAAGTGGGTAAAAAGCAAATCATGAGTGATAACATGCTTGCCGTAGCTTAGGATCACATCGTCCAGTGAAATTCCCTGCAAGGCCTTATGGGGGAAATCTGTCAATAAAGGGCTTTCAGCAGCTTCAAGTTCAGTGATGGTGTGTTTAAAGTGACGAGCAATCTCATGACCAAAACCAGTCGAACCAGTCGAAGGATAAGACTTACCACCTGTTGTGACAATGAGTTTATCACAAGTGAAGCTTTGGTCCGCGGACTTAAGGACAAACTGGTCGTCTATTTTTTTAACCGAAACAATTTCTATTTGAGTGAGAACTTGTCCGCCTAGCTCAGCGATTTTCTTATCCAAGGATTCGATAATAGTCCGAGATTTGTCGCTGGTAGGAAAGACACGACCGTGGTCTTCAACCTTAAGTTTAACACCGTTTTCCGTGAAAAAGTTGATGATATCATGGTTATCAAACTGGGAAAAGACACTGTATAGAAAGTGTCCATTTCCAGGAATTCCAGCCAGAAGGTCATCTAAGCTTCCGTTGTTAGTTACATTGCAACGACCACCACCGGTACCAGCTAATTTTTTTCCGAGTTTGCGATTTTTTTCAATGAGAAGAGTTTTCTGACCATAAAAGCTACTGGAAATCGTAGCCATCATGCCAGCAGGTCCACCACCGATAACAATAGTATCAAAATGTTTCATAGCTCTATTGTACCACAAAAAACAAGAGATGCTTGGCATCTCTTGTTGCTCATAATCTTAGTTAATTTCATATCCCATCAACAAACCGCCATCTTCTGCATAGAAGCTGCAGAGACCAGACGTAGGGATGATTTTGATATCCGCTTGCGGGAAGGTTTCCAGCAAACGTTCTGACAATTGCTGACAGAATTTATCATTGTTGCGATGAGCCATGACGATACTGCCACCAGCGTAGCCAGTCTTGATGAGTTCTTCATAGGCTGCTTGAAGGGATTTTTTTGGTCCACGCGCTTTTTGGAGTAGTTCTAGGGTTCCAGTTTCACTTGCTTCCCCAACCATACGGATGTTGAAAAGGCCAACAACTGTACCGATAAGCTTACTCAAACGGCCATTTTTGACCAAGTTATCGACCTTAGCAAGGACAAAGAGCAACTTCGTTTTTTCTTGGTAGGCAGTAATAGCTTCAACAATTTCCTCATAAGAAAGTCCTTGATCAATCAAACTATTGATTTTCTCGACAATCAAGTCAACCTCACCACCTGCAGACAATGTATCGATCACATGAATCTGAGTGTCAGGGTGTTCTTCAAGGTAGATGTTTTTAGCGAGCTGTGCACTATTATGACTACCTGAAAGAGTACCAGTGATAGTAACGACAAAGATATGCTTAGCACCTTCAAATGCACGCAAGTAATCATCAGGGCTAGGACAAGCTGATTTTGAAGCCTCAGAAGTCGCATACATGGTTTCCATCATGTGGTCAATGTCAAGATTGGCATCATCGATAAAGACCTGATCAGCTACTTGAATGGTTAAAGGAACACTAACAAATTCAGTATCAATAGCAGGAGTTGCCAGTTGACGATAATCACAACCAGAGTCAGCTACAATCTTCCAAGTCATAGAAATTCTCCATCTTTGTCACTTATACATTGACAAAGGCTCTGTCTTTTTTTACAATTATATCATGAAAGCCCTTGAAACAAAAGTACCACCTCTCTGTTGTCACAAGTAGAAAGAAATTGTTATGTCTGAACGTAAAATATCTGAAAAATCTCTTGAAAATCTCAGAAAATCAAATCAAGAATCCAATTTTTTAACTAGAGAAGCAATCGAGACGGCTCTTTTGCAACTTCTAGAGAAAAAAGACTTGGCCAAGATCAGCATTTCGGAGCTGGTCAAACGGGCGGGTGTCTCTCGTGCCGCCTTCTATCGAAACTATGACTCCAAAGAAGAGATTTTGGAAAGCGTCTTTAAACGCAGTGTCCATAACATTATGGAACAGTTGAGCCACTATGATGTCAAAACCGATCTTTATCTAGTCTGGGTACACCTTTTCCGCGCAGCTAAGAAAGAAGCCAAGGTTATCCAACTTGCTCTGGACTATCATTTGGAAAAGATTTTTGTCCAAGCCATGCAGGAATTTCTAGAAAAATACCACGGAAAGTCAAAAGGCGTTAGCAGCTACCTTCATTCCTTTTGGAGCTCTGCCATCGTATCGGTTCTGCTCAAATGGATCAAGGATGGCATGAAGGTTCCAGCTGAAAAAATTGCAGATTTACGCTTGCCATTTTTCAAAAAATAGAGGACAAGGAGAATACTTATGACAGAAAAAAGACTGGCTTGGGATGAGTACTTTGCAGCCCAGGCTTTACTGATTGCCAATCGTTCGACCTGCAAACGTGCCAAGGTGGGAGCTGTCCTAGTAAAGGACAATAAAGTCATTTCAACGGGCTACAATGGTTCCGTATCAGGAACGGAGCACTGTATAGATCACGAATGTCTGGTCATTGAAGGTCACTGTGTCCGTACCCTTCACGCTGAGGTCAATGCTATTCTCCAGGGGGCTGAACGAGGGGTTCCTAGAGGATTTACAGCCTATGTGACCCATTTCCCTTGTCTGAACTGCACCAAACAACTGCTACAAGTTGGTTGTAAGCGCGTGGTTTATACCAACCAGTACCGAATGGATGACTATGCCCAGTACCTTTATCAAGAAAAAGGCACCGAGTTGACCCATTTACCATTAGAGACTGTTCAGACAGCTCTTCAAGAGGCAGATTTGATTTAAAAATTAATTAAAATAAATGGTTTAGACAGCTTTTTAAACCGTTTTTTGATATAATAAGAAGAATAAATTGAAAGAAGGAACTCAGAAAATGGGAAAAATTGAAGTCATTAATCATCCACTCATTCAACACAAATTGTCAATCTTGCGTCGTACAGACACTTCTACAAAAGCTTTTCGTGAGCTAGTAGATGAGATTGCAATGTTGATGGGATATGAAGTACTTCGTGATCTTCCACTTGAAGACGTGGAAATCGAAACACCTATCACAAAGACCGTTCAAAAACAATTGGCTGGTAAAAAATTGGCGATTGTCCCAATCTTGCGTGCAGGTATTGGGATGGTAGATGGCCTCTTGAGCTTGGTTCCAGCAGCCAAAGTTGGTCATATCGGTATGTACCGTGATGAAGAAACCCTTCAACCAGTTGAATACTTGGTGAAATTGCCTGAGGATATTGACCAACGTCAAATCTTTGTAGTGGATCCAATGTTGGCAACAGGTGGCTCAGCAATCTTGGCAGTAGATTCGCTTAAAAAACGTGGCGCTTCCAATATCAAGTTTGTCTGCCTGGTATCTGCTCCAGAAGGAGTAAAAGCTCTTCAAGAAGCACATCCAGATGTAGAAATCTTTACTGCGGCTTTGGATGAACGATTGAACGAACATGGTTATATCGTTCCAGGTCTTGGAGATGCTGGAGACCGCTTGTTCGGTACTAAATAAAATCCCAAAGTAAATAGTGAAACTAGAAGTTCGTTTTTGACTTGAAAGGAGGTTGAGTTTTTGTTTCTGTTTAGAGAATAGAGCAAAAATTTGACCTTTTTTGACCAAAAAGATATAATAGTTCTGTATTGAGTCGTAAGACTAAGAAAATTCAACATAAAAGGAGAAATGAATGATTCCTGTAGTTATTGAACAAACAAGCCGTGGAGAACGTTCCTATGACATTTACTCTCGTCTTCTGAAAGACCGCATCATCATGCTAACAGGTCCAGTTGAAGACAACATGGCCAACTCCGTTATCGCACAATTACTTTTCTTGGATGCCCAAGACAGCACAAAAGATATTTACCTTTATGTCAACACACCTGGAGGATCTGTTTCAGCTGGTTTGGCAATCGTTGATACTATGAACTTTATCAAGGCAGATGTCCAAACAATCGTTATGGGAATGGCAGCCTCAATGGGGACTGTCATTGCATCAAGTGGCGCAAAAGGCAAACGTTTCATGCTTCCAAATGCGGAGTACATGATTCACCAACCAATGGGTGGTACAGGTGGTGGTACCCAACAGACAGATATGGCAATCGCTGCAGAGCACTTGCTCAAAACTCGTAAGACTTTGGAGCAAATCCTTGCAGATAACTCTGGTAAATCAGTCGAGCAAATTCATGCAGATGCGGAACGTGATTACTGGATGAGTGCCCAAGAAACACTTGAATATGGCTTTATTGATGAAATCATGGCCAACAATTCTTTAAGCTAAGCAACCTAGAAAGCAAACTCGACGGAGTTTGCTTTTTTTGATATAATAGGAGAAGATTTCTTAGAAAGAGGATCCCTCATGTTTGAAAAAACAAATCGATCAGGATTAATCATCTATCTCTACTATAACCGAGACGCAAAAAAACTTCAGGAATACGGTGATATCTGTTACCATTCCAAAAAACATCGTTACTTGCAGCTCTATGTTCCAACTGAGGAGCTAGATGACTTGGTTGAGAGATTAGGTAAGGAAAGATATATCAAGAAAATTAGACGTTGCCATATTCAAGAGCTAGAAACTCCCTTCGTTGGGAATCTATATCGGACTGAAGAAAACGTTATCATTTAAAAAAGTTAAACAAATACATTGACAATTTTCTGATAATTCGGTATATTCTTAACATACAATTTTTGAAACAACTATAAGGAGATTAAAAATGAAGAAAAAATTTGCCCTATCTTTTGTGGCTCTTGCTAGTGTGGCTCTTCTTGCTGCCTGTGGAGAGGTCAAGTCAGGAGCGTCAAACACAACTGGAAATCCAGTAGACGAAAAAACAATTAAAATCGGTTTTAACTTTGAAGAGACAGGTGCTGTAGCAGCTTATGGTACAGCTGAACAAAAAGGTGCCCAACTTGCCGTAGACGAAATCAACGCTGCAGATGGAATTGATGGAAAACAAATCGAAGTTGTAGACAAAGACAACAAGTCTGAAACTGCTGAAGCAGCTTCTGTTACAACAAACCTTGTTACCCAATCAAAAGTAGCAGCTATTGTAGGACCTGCGACATCTGGTGCAACTGCTGCAGCTGTAGCTAACGCTACTAAAGCTGGAGTGCCATTGATTTCACCAAGTGCTACTCAAGACGGTTTGACTAAAGGCCAAGATTACCTATTTATTGGAACATTCCAAGATAGCTTCCAAGGGAAGATTATTTCTAACTATGTCACAAACAAATTGAATGCTAAGAAGGTTGTTCTTTATACTGACAATGCTAGTGACTATGCTAAAGGTATTGCTAAATCTTTCCGCGAAGCCTACAAGGGTGAGATTGTAGCAGATGAAACATTCGTAGCAGGTGATACTGACTTCCAAGCAGCCCTTACTAAAATGAAAGACAAAGAGTTTGACGCTATCGTTGTTCCAGGTTACTACACAGAAGCTGGTAAAATTGTAAACCAAGCTCGTGGTATGGGAATTGATAAGCCAATCGTTGGTGGAGATGGATTTAACGGTGAAGAATTTGTTCAACAAGCAACTGCTGAAAGAGCATCAAACATTTACTTCATCTCAGGATTCTCAACTACTGTTGATGTTTCTGCAAAAGCTAAAGCTTTCCTTGAAGCATACCGTGCTAAATACAACGAAGAGCCTTCAACATTCTCAGCTTTGGCCTATGACTCAGTTTACCTAGTAGCAAATGCTGCAAAAGGTGCTAAAAACTCAGGTGAAATCAAGGACAACCTTGCTAAAACCAAAGATTTTGATGGTGTAACTGGTCAAACAAGCTTTGATGCTGACCACAATACAGTGAAAACTGCTTACATGATGACCATGAACAATGGTAAAGTTGAAGAAGTAGAAGTTGTAAAACCATAACATTAGAATAGTACTTGAAATGGGGAATGAGCCATTGACTCACTCCCTGTTTCGGTGTTTATGAACTTGTGAAAATAATGAAATTTTCTAAAAAATAACGATAGAAAAGAGTGAATGCTATGCTCCAACAACTTGTGAATGGTCTAATTCTGGGTAGTGTTTATGCACTTTTGGCTCTGGGTTATACCATGGTTTATGGAATTATCAAACTCATCAACTTCGCCCACGGTGATATTTACATGATGGGTGCCTTTATTGGTTACTTTTTGATTAATTCTTTCCAAATGGATTTCTTTTTAGCTTTAATTATTTCAATGGCAGGGACCGCGCTACTTGGTGTTGTGATTGAGTTTCTTGCCTACCGTCCTTTGCGAAACTCTACACGTATTGCTGTATTGATTACTGCTATCGGAGTGTCTTTCCTACTGGAATACGGAATGGTTTATTTAGTAGGCGCCAATACTCGTGCCTTCCCTCAAGCAATTGAAACAGTCCGATTTGACTTGGGACCAATTAGCTTGACAAACGTTCAATTGATGATTTTAGCAGTTTCTGTACTCTTGATGATTTTATTGCAATTGATCGTCCAAAAAACAAAAATGGGGAAAGCCATGCGTGCGGTATCAGTTGATAGTGACGCAGCTCAATTGATGGGAATTAATGTAAATCGTACAATCAGCTTTACCTTTGCTTTGGGTTCAGCCCTTGCTGGTGCAGCAGGTGTCCTCATTGCCCTTTACTACAATTCTCTTGAACCTTTGATGGGTGTGACTCCAGGTCTGAAATCATTCGTTGCGGCCGTTCTTGGTGGTATCGGGATTATTCCTGGTGCAGCTCTAGGGGGATTTGTGATTGGCTTGTTGGAAACATTTGCTACTGCCTTCGGTATGTCTGATTTCCGTGATGCTATCGTATATGGGATCTTGCTTTTGATTCTGATTGTTCGACCTGCAGGTATCCTTGGTAAGAATGTGAAAGAGAAGGTGTAAACAATGAAGACAAATCTTAAAGTAAATATTCTCTGGTTATTCCTTCTGTTAGCGGGTTATGGATTGATTAGTGTACTGGTTTCTGCTGGTGTTCTCAATCTATTCCATGTCCAAATTTTAGAACAAATTGGGATTAATATCATCCTTGCAGTAGGTTTGAACTTAATCGTTGGTTTTTCAGGACAGTTCTCACTCGGTCATGCAGGTTTTATGGCGATTGGGGCTTATGCAGCAGCGATTATTGGTTCAAAATCACCAACCTATGGTGCCTTCTTTGGAGCGATGGTCTTGGGCGCTTTGATTTCTGGTGCAGTCGCTTTGCTAGTTGGGATTCCAACGCTTCGTTTAAAGGGTGACTACCTGGCTGTTGCGACACTAGGTGTTTCAGAAATCATTCGTATCTTTATCATTAATGGTGGTAGTTTGACCAACGGTGCTGCTGGTATCTTGGGTATTCCAAATTTTACCAACTGGCAAATGGTTTATCTATTTGTGGTGATCACAACTATTGCAACTCTCAACTTCTTACGTAGTCCAATTGGACGCTCTACTCTATCTGTTCGTGAGGATGAGATTGCTGCAGAATCCGTTGGGGTAAACACTACAAAGATCAAGATTATCGCTTTTGTCTTTGGTGCCATTACAGCAAGTATTGCTGGTTCACTTCAGGCTGGTTTTATCGGATCGGTTGTTCCAAAAGATTACACCTTTATTAATTCCATCAATGTGTTGATTATCGTTGTATTTGGTGGACTTGGATCGATTACTGGTACCATCGTTTCAGCGATTGTTTTAGGAATTTTAAATATGCTCCTTCAAGATGTAGCTAGCGTACGTATGATTATCTACGCTTTGGCTCTTGTATTGGTCATGATTTTCAGACCAGGTGGACTTCTTGGGACATGGGAATTGAGTCTATCACGTTTCTTTAAAAAATCGAAAAAGGAGGGACAAAACTAATGGCATTACTTGAAGTTAAACAGTTAACCAAACATTTTGGCGGTCTAACAGCTGTTGGAGATGTCACTCTTGAATTGAACGAGGGAGAGTTGGTTGGTCTGATTGGACCAAACGGAGCTGGTAAAACAACTCTTTTCAATCTCTTGACCGGTGTTTATGAACCAAGCGAAGGTACTGTGACACTAGATGGTCATCTCCTAAATGGGAAAACTCCCTATAAGATTGCCTCACTTGGTCTTAGTCGTACTTTCCAAAATATTCGTTTGTTCAAGGACTTGACAGTTTTGGAAAATGTTTTGATTGCATTTAGCAATCATCATAAACAACATGTCCTTGCGAGCTTCTTACGCTTACCAGCTTTTTATAAGAACGAGGAAGAATTAAAAAGCAAAGCTTTGGACTTACTGAAGATTTTTGATTTGGATGGAGACGCAGATACTCTTGCCAAGAATCTTGCCTATGGTCAACAACGTCGATTAGAAATCGTACGTGCTCTGGCAACTGAACCTAAAATTCTCTTTTTGGATGAACCTGCAGCTGGTATGAATCCACAAGAAACAGCTGAATTGACAGAATTGATCCGTCGTATCAAAGATGAATTTAAAATTACCATCATGCTCATCGAACATGACATGAATTTGGTTATGGAAGTCACTGAGCGTATCTATGTTCTTGAATATGGTCGTTTGATTGCTCATGGGACTCCGGATGAGATTAAGAACAACAAACGCGTTATCGAAGCTTATCTAGGAGGTGAAGCCTGATGTCTATGTTAAAAGTTGAAAACCTCTCTGTGCATTACGGTATGATCCAAGCAGTTCGTGATGTAAGTTTCGAGGTTAATGAAGGTGAAGTTGTTTCCTTGATTGGTGCCAATGGTGCTGGTAAAACAACCATTCTTCGTACCCTTTCAGGTTTGGTTCGTCCAAGTGCTGGTAAAATTCAGTTTTTAGGAAAAGAAATTCAAAAGTTGCCAGCTCAAAAAATTGTAGCAGGTGGTCTTTCACAAGTTCCTGAAGGACGCCATGTTTTCCCAGGTTTGACTGTTATGGAAAACTTGGAAATGGGAGCCTTTTTAAAGAAAAATCGTGAAGAAAACCAAGCCAACTTGAAAAAAGTCTTTTCACGTTTCCCTCGTCTGGAAGAACGTAAAAACCAAGATGCAGCAACTCTTTCAGGTGGTGAACAGCAGATGCTGGCTATGGGACGCGCTCTCATGTCTACACCTAAGCTCCTTCTCTTGGATGAGCCGTCAATGGGACTTGCCCCGATCTTTATCCAAGAAATTTTTGATATCATTCAAGATATTCAGGAGCAAGGAACAACGGTTCTCTTAATTGAACAGAATGCTAACAAGGCCCTCGCTATCTCTGACCGAGGTTATGTACTTGAAACAGGGAAGATTGTCCTATCAGGAACAGGAAAAGAACTCGCAGCATCAGATGAAGTCAGAAAAGCATATCTAGGTGGCTAAAACAATCCAGTGGATTGTTTTAGTCGGAGGATAAGGATTGCGCAAGCAATTTTCCTCTGGTCTGGGAGACTAGTTTAGGTTGCGGATGGAGATTGCGTAAGCAATTCTCCTTTAGTCTTGGGGATCTTTTTAGTCGGCAGATAAGGATTGCGCAAGTAATCCTCCAATCCAGTGGATTGTTTTAGTCGGTAGATAAGGATTGCAATCAAGCGAAACCTAATACGCCTACTTATCAAAAATATAAAATATTTCAGGGCTCCTGAATAAGGAGCTCTTTTATTTATATGTTTTTGAGGAAAGGGAAGAAGGCCTTAATTTTTACTCATTCTTTCCCTATTTGAATTGACAGTCATTTTTGTTCATATTATAATATGAGTAAGAAAAAATTGAACAGGAGGACTGAGAAATGCTAACAGAAAAACAATTTAAACTTTTGCGTTTTATGTTGATACATAAAGAAAAGACCTTTACTCAGAGACAGTTAGCTGAAGAGTTAGAGCTATCTTTAGGAACAATTAACACATTATTGAAAAAACTAAAAGAAGAGAAGTGGGTTGATGAGGAACTTCACTTAACAGAACTAGGTCAGAAAGTTTTAGAACCCTATCGAGTAGAAAATGCCATTATAATGGCTGCTGGCATGAGTAGTCGTTTTGCTCCTTTGTCTTATGAGATTCCTAAAGGATTACTTCAAGTCAAGGGGGAACGCTTGATAGAGAGGGAAATCAGACAGCTGCAAGAAGCAGGAATAGAAGATATAACTGTTATTGTAGGCTATCTTCAAGAAAAAATGTTCTATCTTGCAGAGAAGTTTGGTGTAAAAATTGTAGTGAATAATGATTACTACAAATACAATAACTGTTCGTCTCTTATGTTGGTTAAAAATCAACTTTCCAACACTTATATTTGTTCATCGGATAATTATTTTGTGGAAAATCCTTTTGAGCAATATATTTATAGAGGTTACTACTCGACGATATTTGCAGAAGGTCAAACGGACGAATACTGTGCTATAGAGGATTCGAATCACACCATCATTGATATCCAGATTGGTGGAGAAAATACTTGGGCCATGGTGGGACACGTTTATTTCGACCGTGCATTTAGCGAGAAATTTAAGGAAGTTTTAGAAACAGAGTTTAAGCACGAACCTTATCGGGAACAGCTTTGGGAGGATTACTACAGTCGCCATGTCAAGGAACTCCTTTTAGAAGCTCGTCACTATTCAGCAGATATTGTTAAAGAATTTGATTCACTAGATGAACTCCGTCAATTTGATGAACGTTATTTGGTAAATGCAGATTCGGCCATTATTGATAATATCTGTAAGACATTAAAGTGTGTGGCTTCAGATATTGTCAATATCAAACCTCTAAAAGATGGGTTAACCAACACATCATTTTCATTTGACTGTCTAGGAAAAAGATATGTTTACCGTCATCCGGGCAGGGGAACGGAAAATTATATCGACCGAGCTAGTGAAGCAGCTTCAATGGAAATTGCTGCAAAATTAAAGATTGACCGTACCTTCGTAGCTATGAACAAGGATGAGGGCTGGAAAATTTCAGAATTTATTCCCAATGCTAAGCAACTGGATTATGATAATTGGGATGATGTGGCGAATGCAATGGACCTCTTGAGACGGTTACACCAATCTGGAGAAAAAACGGAACATCCCTTTGACCAATTTGAGGGAATTGATGATTTTAGAGAAAAATTGAAGGCTAGAAATCGATTTGAGTTTGATGGTCTCGAGGAATTGGATGAAACTGTTTTAATTCTCAAAAATTATTTACAGAATGATCCGAAACAGGTTGTCCTTTGTCATGGAGATTCCTATAGTCCTAATTTTTTGTTGAATGAAGCAGGCGAAATGAGCTTGATTGATTGGGAATATTCTGGAATGGGAGAGCCAGCAGGAGATTTGGGAACCTTTATCGCGTGTTCCAATTATACTGTAGCAGATGCTGAAAAAGTACTGGAATTGTATCTACAAGAAGTTCCAGATAAGAAAACCAAACGTCACTACTTGGCTTATGTAGCAGTGACCTCATATTATTGGTTCTTGTGGGCTTTGTTCCAGGAGAGTGTCGGAAAACCAGTCGGTGAGTTTCTCTACATCTGGTATCGCTATACCAAACAATATGGACAACTGGCCATTGACTTGTATTTGGAGGAAAACTAAGATGAAAATGACATCCGAAATTGAAGAATTAGTAGCAGCTGAAACAAAGAGAAGATTGGAAGAAATGGAGTCACCAAACTACGAGTTTGTTCAACCCTTCCTAAAAAGTGATTTCATTTTAATCATCTCCATAGTCCTAATCAACCTTGTTTTGATTATCTTAGCAATGACGGGAGGAATTCAATAACATGTCTAAAATGAATGACTATATCCAACAAGAAACCATAACCGGAATTGTTCCCATGACCAATAAGGATCGTCAGTATTCTTTCTGGGATCTCTTTCTATCGACAAGTGGTTTTGCCATTGCTACTTGGTGTTATACCCAAGGAGCCTATGTAGCTCAATATTTGACCTTTAATCAAATGTTGATAAATATTTTTAGCTTTAACATTATCTGGGTTTTTATTGAATGTCTCCCTATTTTGTTTGCGGTTAAGTATGGAATTGATTTGTGGATTTGGTTGAGAGCTGTTCTAGGAAAAAGAGGTGTAGCCCTGTTATCAACCATTATTAGCTTGGCTAACTTTGGATGGTATGCTGTTGCGGCCAATCTTTTTGCCAGTTCCATGATTCATTTGGCAAATAATTTTGGTCTTGGTTTGGACAAGGGAATATGGGCGCCTATTCTTGGTACCCTCTGTGTTCTTCTTGGGACTCTCATTGCTCTTGGAGGCCCGGAAGTGATTAAATGGACCAATCGCTTCTTGGTTATCGCCTTATTGATTGTCGGTCTGATTATCGTTGGAATCTGCTTTGTCGCCGTTCCTATAACGGATATTATGAATATCCAACCAGCCACTCAAGGAGATTTGACGCCATTAGAACGCTTCATGCTCTCTGGAGAAGGCAATGTTGCCTTTGCCTTTTCTTGGTCTACACAGGCATTGGTTTTACCGCGTTTAGCAAAATCAGAACGCAGTGGTTATTGGGCTACAGCTTTATCATACGGAGTTGTGGCTCCATTCTTCGTTGCTACAGGTGGAGTCATGGCTCTAGCCATGTTTGTCAAAACAGGTGTTTATGAAAGTGATCCAACAACCATGCTATCAACTCTAAGCACCCCAGCCCTTGCTCTCTTAAGTCTACTACTAGTAGCCTTTGCCAATATTGGAACCCAGGGGACAGGATCTTATGTGAACTGTATGATTGTCAAAAGTGGGATACCCAAAGTAAGCTATAAACTAATGGTTTGGATTGCCATGGTTTACGTGAGTCTACTCACTATCTGGGGAGGAGTAGAAGAGTATTTCGGATCCTTCATCTCCCTAGCCGCCTATATTCAGGGGCCAATTATTGGTATGATTGTTGTCGATTATTTTATCTTAAGAAAACGAAAACTCGATTTGCGTTCAGCCTATTTCCTTGAAGGGCATGATGCCTACGAGTTTACTAAAGGATTTAACTTAGTTGGCTTGTCTTGCGTATTTATCTCCTTATTGGTAGCGGTACTTTTTGTCTACAACCCTGTAACTGCACAAATTCAAAGTCCAATCTTTTTAATCACAACTGGTAGCGGATTTACTGCGCTATTTGGCGGTCTACTATACTGGTTAGCTAGTCTTAGCCCTCTGAAACGTTATATGATAAAAGATCGAGACACTGTTACGATTTAAGAAGTGAGGGGACTACGGTTCCCTCTTAATTTATACTGGCATTTTATGCAAATTTCTCAGATTATTCAAAATCTTGAAAAAGAGATGAAAGCGTTTGATAGATTTTCTAAGAAAGTGTATAATAAAAGTAGCAATATAGAAGGAGAAGTCTCATGGCAGTTAAAGATTTCATGACCCGTAAGGTAGTTTATATCAGTCCAGATACGACTGTAGCACATGCAGCAGATTTGATGCGCGAGCAAGGTTTGCACCGTTTACCTGTTATCGAAAACGATCAATTAGTCGGATTGGTAACAGAAGGAACCATTGCAGAAGCCAGCCCATCTAAAGCAACTAGTCTCTCTATCTATGAGATGAATTATCTTCTGAATAAAACCAAAGTAAAAGATGTAATGATTCGAGATGTTGTGACTGTTTCTGGCTATGCTAGTCTAGAAGATGCAACCTACCTGATGCTGAAAAATAAAATTGGAATATTACCAGTCGTAGACAATCATCAGGTCTACGGCGTCATTACAGACCGTGATGTTTTTCAGGCTTTCTTGGAAATCGCTGGATACGGAGAAGAGGGGATTCGTGTTCGTTTCATTACAGAAAATGAAGTAGGAGTAATGGGGAAAATTGTAGCTTTAATAGTAGAAGAGGATTTAAATATTTCCCATACTGTTAACATTCCACGTAAGGATGGCAAGGTCGTCATCGAAGTTCAAATCGATGGAAAAATCGATTTGACTGCATTAAAGGATAAGTTTGAAAAAGAAGGAATTCAAGTGGAGGAGATCACTCATACCTCCGCTAAAGTCCTTTAAACAATGGCTCTATGTCAACTGTAGTGGGTGACCTATAACTAAGCACGAGAGGAGACGAAGTTCGTCTTCTCTT